>CAZTCA010000120.1:0-4458 GCA_964612405.1 uncultured Pseudomonadota bacterium | reverse complement strand
TTGCCAATGCCGCAGAGTTTGATCCGTATTACAAAGAAGCCTTTAAAGATTAATTTCCTGCAAATTTTCTTCTTCGGCTAGTTGTTTCCTTTTTTGTGTTCCCAAGAAGATAAATCCTATTAATATCCACAGACCAGCACGAAGCCTTCTAACTATTTGTATGGATATTCCAATCGCCGGAGAGAAGCCCAAGGAATAGAGAATAGCTGTGAACACTCCCTCCATCACCCCAATCGCTCCCGGGATGAACGTAAATGCAAAATTTAGAATCGGCGCTGTTGCAGCAAGCAAGAATGCTGTGCCAAATGTAAAGTTTGAGTCAATTGCGTATCCTACGAAAAATATTTCAAATACACCTAGAAATTTAGCTAGTGTGTGGAGAAGTATCGCAATCCAGAATCCACGCTTATTTGTTTTATAAAAATCCTGGATATGTCCATCTACCTCTTCTAGTTTTTCAAGTGTCTTGGAGGAAAATTCCTTCTTAATTTTAAGTTTGCGCATTAGATTTGCCAGAAAAGTAAATAGACCTTTGTGCTGGCGTGCTAAAATAAATCCCAAAGAAAGTGCAATAAAACTTAAGATAAGCGGCAATATATATTTTATGTTCTCTGGAAGAAAGTCGAGTTCGCCAAATGCAACTGTCAATCCGCTCAGAATAAATATCAAAATTGCTATTGAGTATAGAGTTCTATCTACAACAACTGAGGCCGCACATTCCGCCCCCGGGTAATATTTTTTTAACAGATATGCCCTTGCCGGATCGCCCCCTACGAAATTTACGGGGGTTGTTGTATTGATGGCCTCTCCGATTGTTTTTATTTTATACAGCTCCCAGATGCTGATATCTCCAGAGCCTCTCCCGAGAAATTGCATCCATGCAATGACATAAAAGAGATACCAGATAGGGGATATGATTAGCGCAGGCACAATCCACCAGCCGACTTCGTGAAGGTGTTCCAAAATGACCGCCGGCCCAATCTTATAACAGACAAACGAAAAGATTGTGATACCGACCACTGCAAAGACGTATTGTGTGTGTTTTCTATATTTCTTCATGCAGATGTCTAAATATCACCCCCGCATTTTTTTGTCTACTTTTAGATTATTCGAAACAATAATAATCAATATTAACTTTACATCGAATCTCTATTTCTATAGATTCCGCGCAATCAAAAAAGGAGCGGTAGAGTGGAGAAATCATCATTAAAGAAGTCCCCCGCATGGCCCAGAGGGCTGGTCTATTATGCGAGGCGTTTCCTCGGGAAGAAGCCGACGCTAGTAAACCTTGAGGTGACCAAGAGGTGCAATGCAAAGTGCAGATTCTGTGACTATTGGAAAGAGGATCACCACGACGAATTGACCGATTATTCGGCGATGGTGAAATATTTCCGGCCGGTGGTTCTTGCTATAAGTGGCGGCGAACCTCTGGTGCGCAAAGATCTGGCCGATATTGTGCGGTCGGCGAGACCATATTGCCACTATATGACAATGGTTTCAAACGGTTGCCTCCTGAATGAAGATCGCGTTGAGGAACTTTCACAGGCCGGTATGAATCACATGGCTATCTCGCTGGATTTTCTAGGGAAAGAGCATGACATTGCTCGCGGCGTCCCCCGACTATTTGAAAAAGTGACGACAATTGTTCCGCAACTTATATCCAAGGGGTACAAAATCGGATTTAATACGGTGATAATGGAGTCGAATCTCGAGCATATCGTTCCGATTATACAGAAGACGAAAGAGTGGGGCGCCACAATATCATTCAGTTGCTATTGTGGTCTGAAGAAGAACGATTTTGGTGAGATGATTGCGCAGAAAAATTACGAAAGGCTCCAGGAGATTGTGAGGGAGATCGAGAGCCTGAAAAAGCAAAAAGGTTATAAGATAAAGAACTCGAATTATTATCTTGAGCATATACCGATCTATTTCCGCGATGGTGAAATTCCAAACTGCAAGGCGGGGGTTGATTGGGTTCACATCAAGCCCAACGGCTATGTCAAGCCATGTTCTGAACTGGACGAATTCTGCCACTTTTCCGAATATAAAAGGGAAAAGGCGCCGAAGATTGACTGCTGTAAATGTTGGTATGCATGTCGCGGAGAGGCGCAGGCGAATCACCTGGCTCCGGACAGACTTATGGAGTTGTTGAGGTCCTAATTTTTGACAGAATTTTATTGGCTGAGTAAGCGACAATCCCTACACTTCCAAGAATACTGATAACGAGAATTGTCTTTTTAAATGAGAAGATACCGAGAATGACAAATATAGTTGTGAACATGTCCCTCTGAATTAATCTTCCCACAATTTTTGTAAACGTGCTTTTCGCGAAATCCCTATTCAAGGTAACGATACTTCCCGATTTTTCAAAGAGCTTTAAATGAATCAACAGCACACCAACTGAAAGCGTGTACAAAATTGGTGCCAGATACCAGAGCACTTGATTGAAGGCGGTCGGGTTGTCCTGAAAGTTTGAATAACCGAGCGCAATGAAAAAGAGTAGGCCGGTAAAGTTATCACATGCTGTGTCTATCCAATCGCCGTACTTACTGCCGCTGAATTTCACCTTCGCGATCTCGCCGTCGCAACCGTCCAGGATAGAGACAAATTTATAGAGGAGCATACCTATGATATAGATAAATCCGTTTGGTGTTGCGATTGCCAGAGCGCTGAGAACGCCGGTTAGTAGAACAAGGAGGCTGATCTGATTCGGTGTGATGCGGGTCTTGCAGAGATGTTTTGAAATCGCAATCGAGATGTGACGATTGAAATTTCTGGATATCAGCCCATCTGTCGGTTTCCTGCATGCGTTGAAGAGTTTCTTCTCGGCATTTTTCAAGTCCTCTTTGGTATCAATGTCCTGCCAGAAATTATCACCGACATCAAAAGCGCCGAATCCGGCCTCTTTGATCATCTCTTTATTTGCTTCGGAGAGAGAGAAATCCTCTTTTTGACTTCTTATCTTATCAAAGACTTCAAATATTTTACCACTGCAGGCAAACATTCCGGTATCGATTCCGTTATACTCCTTCAAATTTTTATTGATATCCAGAATTTTTCCGTCTTCAACCACAACCTTTGTCGCGTCATCCAAATCTATACCTTTTTTATTTTTATAATTTACATCGACCGCCAAAATTGAGGTAAATTTATGAAAATTGGCATCTTCATGCACAAGCCTATTGATTGTATCCTGAGAGAATATATGATCCGACATGAGGAGGATAAAATCCGAACCCGCTAAACTCTCCTTTGCTTTATAAACGGAAACACCGTTTGCCTTCATCCACTCGGGGTTATCAATCCACTTTATGTTATATTTTTTCCCGCCGAAATATTTCTTCAACGCCTCTTTTTTGTAACCAACAACGATGTGAAATTCTTTAATCCCGGCCTTTGAAGAGGAGAGGATGATTCGTTCAAGTATTGTCAGGCCGCAGAGATCAACCAGAGGCTTCGGCTTATCCTTTGTCAAGTCATCAAGCCTCGACCCAAGCCCGGCCGCAATTATCAGCGCTTTTTTAATCATTGCCGCGTGTCGTTACACCAATTATTCCCCAAACTCAATCCTTTATTTCACACATTGCCCACATGAGACACCAGGGGTCAGACCCCTGGTGTCTCATGTGGGCAATGTGTAAAATTCAGAAGATGTTTTGAAGATCGGACAGGGTGTTGATTATGGTGATTACCTTTCCGCCATAATCTTCAAAGTCCTTGCGCGAGAATGTACCAGTTTTTGCGATAAAGTCGATGCCGAAATCGCGCGCCTTGTCGGAATCTTTCAAAGAATCGCCCACAAAGATCATTTCATCCGGCCTGCACGCAAATTTTTCCTGAACAAATTTAAAATGATCTTTCCCCTTGGCAAAATTTTCTCTCCACCCGAGAACCAAATCAAATTTGAGCCCAAGCTTATCAGTCAAATCGCTGACAAGGCCCTGAAAATTGTTTGACGAGACGACTGTTTTAATCCTCTTTGAGCGCAAATATTCCAGAGCGTCAACCGCATCCGGATAAGCCTTCTTGCTCAGATATGTTTTCTTCTTTGTCGACTCATATTCTTCCGCCGCACCTGCGTTTCTCTCATCGCCCGGACGCAAAACCTCTATCTGCTCAAAGAAGGGGAGGCCGGAGGTTTGAAAATATTGCTTTCGTGCTTCGGAAAGTTCAGTTCCGTAACATTTATTGATAACGGCAGAAGCAATATCGGAAAATTCGTCCATCGAGTCGATGATCGTTCCGTCAAGGTCGAAGATTATTGCACTTTTCATAAGAAGGCATGTTGATATGTGATTTTTAACCCACTGTCAAAAAATTAACGAACGATATAGTAACCCCATGAAACAGATATAGAAACAGGAAATTGTGGGTATCAGACAACCCTTTTGAATTTTTTGGCCGTCTGTGGCATGCTTGTAACTAGGCGTATTCGTTGATTTATCAGATTACGTCGCA
>CAZTCA010000119.1:0-4478 GCA_964612405.1 uncultured Pseudomonadota bacterium | reverse complement strand
AAAGGAGGGGCTCATCCCCTCCTTTTTTATTGGTGACAAGCTTTGCCAAAAATGCTAGGCAGTCTGACCTTGTTGGTATTACAATCTATTTTAGAGGGGTGAGACATGAATAAAAAAGAGCTAAAGAAGTTCAAAGAGATTCTACTTGAGAGAAAGAAGGAGATTCTGGCCTTGGCTGATGTGACCAAAGAACAGGGCCTAGGCTTTGATCCGGAAGACCTCCCCGATGAGGTAGATCTTGCCTCCACAGAGGCCGGCCAGTCTTTGAACTTGAGGCTCAGGGACCGTGAAGGGATACTCCTCAAAAAGATCGAGCAGTCACTTACCAAGATTGAAGAGGGAGAGTATGGGATCTGTGAGCTTTGCGGAGAGGATATTGAAGTAAAGCGCCTTGAAGCCCGTCCGGTCTCAAAACTCTGCGTTCGTTGCAAAGAGGATCAGGAGCGCAAAGAGAAGACCTTTGCCGAATAAATTTTTCTGACATCATTTCTCAGATTTTCGATAGTCAATAACAGGCCATCTTCAGACTGAAAACCCATCGAGCGCGTCAGTGTTTTGAAGTGCTCCGCATGTATGTCTATTGTGTCGGTGGCATGCGCGCTAAGAAGCCTTGATCGTGAGATGAGCCCGCGGAAGAGATTGTGTGCCGGATTCAAAATGGAAAATTCCTCCTGAGTTATAATATTATGCTTCCGTAGATTTCTGATTGCCTCTGAGAGTTTTCTGCACTGCAGATCTGAAATTTCCCTGCCATGAAGCAGTTGCAGATAGTGGACAATTGTTTCAACGTCAGCCAGTCCTCCAAGACCCGTCTTGATGTTCAGCTGATCGGATAGGGGGTTATTTTCCTGAATGACCTTCTCGCGCATTTCGTGAATCTGTTTCCCTGCGTCAGGGGGGAGCGGAGGCTCGAAAGTCAATTCTCTGATCAGATCCGTAAGAGTTCTTCCAAGTGATACATCGCCTGCAACGATGCGTGCGCGTAAAAGTGCCTGCCTCTCCCAGAAAGATGCCTCACGCCTGTGATAGCGGTCAAATGCCTCCAGCGAGGTGAGAAGCGTCCCCTGATTGCCGCTTGGCCTCAATTCCGTATCTATTATATATGCCTTGCCATATCTTGTGGGAATCGAGATTGTTGCAAGAATTCCCTGAGCTATCTTTGTGAAATATTCACGGTTGGTGATTGTCTTGGGGCCACTCGTCTTTCCGTCACCGTCATAAATAAAAACAAGGTCCAAGTCGGAGCCATAATCCATCTCCCCAGCCCCCATCTTTCCGAAAGCGATGACGGCAAGTTCGGAAGATAACTTTCCGGATGTCTTCGGCCGGCCGTGATTTTGAGAGACCCGCCGCTTTGTGATCTTGAGCGCCTCGGCAAGTATAATCTCCGCAAGCCAGGTCAATTTTTCAGAGGTATCATCCGGAAGAAGTTTTCCCGCCAGATCCAACTCCTGAATTCTTTTTATAATGTGGCCCTTGAACCAGGGGAGGGAGTCGACCTTCTCCTCTTCGTCTTTGCATGTTTCAAGATTTGCCTCGAAGTCATCGGCTATCTCAGATTTTTCATAATCGGTCTCAAAGAGGCTTGAGAAGTGGGCCTGAACGGTATGCATCTGTTCATCAAGCCTGCTCAGGAACTCTTCGCGCGATCCAAATTTCGTTATCTTTGCAAGCCTGTCAAGTTTGTCGGAATCTTTGGGGAGTGAGTGGGTCTGTCTGTCATTTTCGCCCTGAATGAGATTCTCTATCCGGCGCAGGAAGATATATGCCTCTTCCAATTCGGAATGTCTCTGCTTTGAGATCAATTTATTTTTCTTTAAAAGATCAAGCGCTTCAAATGTGTTGGGTGTTTGAAGTTTTTTAATCTTTCCGCCGTGGAGCATCTGCATGATCTGTACAAAAAACTCTATCTCACGAATTCCGCCGGGGCCGAGCTTTAGATTGTATTTTTCCTTCGATTCGGCGGAGCGTTCAAGGGCGATCTTTGTAGCACGAACCCCCTTGAGTACCGTCAGATCAATCGATTTGCGAAAGACAAACGGCTTGACCCTGCTTATAAACTCTTCGCCAAGCTTCAGGCTCCCTGCTATTGCACGGGAGCGTATGAGCGCCTGACGTTCCCACTCTTCACCCTTCATTTCATAATAGCGCTCGAGTGCATCAATTGTGTTGACCAGATGCCCCTGAGGGCCGTCCGGCCTCAGATTCAGGTCGACCCTGAAGACAAAGCCGTCTTCGGTGACATCATTTAACAGTTTCGTCAGCCTTCCGGCGATTTTTGTGGCGGCTTCAAAATCGCCTTCATAGATGTAGATAAGATCAACATCGGAACTGTAGTTGAGTTCTTTGCCGCCCAATTTCCCCAGCGCTAACACGCAGAATTGTGGAGGATTTGGAATATCCTGCAGAGTCAGGTCGAGTGCCCGCTGGATCAGTCTATCAGCGGTTTCACTCCACTCAAACATAAGCTTTTCGGGCGACGACTTGCCCAAGAGATCTTTCTCATAAATCTTTTTCAAGACCTCTTTTCTAGTTTGCCTCAGCTCAAGGGCTGTATTTATATCTTTCTCTTCCAGCATGTTTTGTTTGAGGAGAAGGGACAGGTCCGACATGGCGGCTTTGTCTCAATCTCAAATTTTGAATCACCGATATTTGTAATTATTGCCTTCAACCTCTGTTTTGTATCTTTGGCTGAGCTTTTGTCAATTTCAAAAGAGTATGGGGTGGCGGACTCTTCGGTGAGGAAGAGGAGCGTCACCTTGCCGCTTGAATTGTTGAGGGTGCTGGACAAAGCAAGGCCGTATGTTTTTATCTGAAGCTCATATTTTTTGGCCGCTTCTTTGGGATTTTCGACATCGCCGGTCTTGAAATCGACTACTTCCCAATTAGTGCTCTCGCAGAGCATGTCTATTTTACCTTTGATAAATTGCTCATCTACTTTCAGGAGGAAGGGGAGTTCGTGGCGGGCCTTCAGAGCACCGTATGGACTCTCTTTGAAGCGTTTGAATTGTTCAACTAACGCCTCGGTTTCGGCAGGGCGGATCTTTTCAATGCCCAGTTCCACTTTTATATTTTTGATGAAAGTCTGGGGATCTTTAATCTCCGACTTGGCATTTGTCTCGATCATTCTGTGAATAATATCTCCGTGGACATTTGCGGGAAGATTGCTCGATTCAGTACGAATAAGGGACTGAGACGGAACCGCCAGCACGTATTTGAGATAATACTCCTGCGGACAGCGGGCGTATGCTTCGAGTTCGCTTACTGTGAAGACAGTTTGCAGGTCTGCAGTAAAAGCAGTCGGCAGGTCTGCAGGTCTGCAGGTTTGCAGGTCTGCAGTAAAAGCAGTCGGCAGGTCCGCAGGTCTGCAGGTCTGCAGGTCTGCAGAGTGCTCCTGGAGCCGAATGTGCCATCTCCCACCCCTCTTTAGGTCAGGGTGAATCGGTATAATCAACTTCTCCTGCGCCCGTGTCATTGCCACATAGAGAAGACGATTCGACTCCGCATCTTCCTTTTCAGAATCAATTTCATGAAGTTTTTTATATTCCTCTGTCTCTTCCGCATCGGCAAGAGGGTTTCCTACCGGTTTCAATTTGAAGGCGATGTCAGATTCGTTCCCACGAAGGAAGGCCATGCGTCTTTTTGAATTTCTATTTTGTCTGATGGTATCGGCGAGGATCACGTTGTCAAACTCGAGCCCCTTCGCCTGATGGACTGTCATGAGCAGGACGGCATTTTCGCCCGCCTGCGGAAAGCCGGCAATCTTGGCATTACTCTCCTTGATGGCAATTACATGATCAAGAAACGCTTGAAGTGTGGGGTGCTCGCTCGATTCAATCTCGCGGGCAATATTTATCAGTTTCTCCACATCATCCGAAGCGGTTGAACCTGCAATCGATTCTATCATTTCAGAGATGCTCAGATGGTTTGAGACATCTTCCAGCCTCTGAAGGATAGAACCCTTTGAATGTTTCTTTACAATCTCATAGAGATCTTCAGGTTTTTTCGTCGTCGTGAGATATAACTCTTCATCATCCATTCCAATGTATGGGGAGCGGGCCAGGCCCAAGAGGGCGACATGATCTGTCTTATTGCAAACCACTTTGAGGGCGTTGATAATGTCCAATATCTCCGGCTTTTCAAAAAAGCCGAAACCGCCGTGTAACACATATGGAATGCCGGCCGCACGGAGGGCGTTTGTATAAACATCGGAACTCTTGAGGGAGTAGAATAGGCAGGCAACAGAGCCTTCGAGGGAAGGAATGACTCCGGCAATTGCGGCCGCTTCAAGCTCTCTCTGTTTGGACGCATTTGTCCCCTCGGGGCACTCAATCGGAAGGGCGAAGACGGAGTCGCCAAGATCTTCTCTCACGGCCTTGAGCCCCTTGTCCTCGCCAAACCTGTTTACAAAAGATATAATCCCCGGGCGGGATCTGTGATTTTCGGCAAGGCTTACATGTGAACCGGCCGCGGCGATC
>CAZTCA010000118.1:0-4608 GCA_964612405.1 uncultured Pseudomonadota bacterium | reverse complement strand
CCAACCTTTTTGTAGAATGCATATTCGCCAAATTCGGTCGGGATATCCAGTTCTATATTCCCCTTGCTATCCGTATTGAACAGTGAAGAGGCGGCGTTTCCATCCATGACTATTGAATTGCCTAAAACTGTAGAGTATTTGTCGTCCCACACCTCGATATTCACGCCGGCTTCGTTTCTGAGGGCAAGCAGGATGTTACCCAGTTCTTCGTCCGTATAAGAACTCTTGCCGAGATCGTTTGCGTCAAGGCCCAGCTCGTCGAATTTTGTAATAGGGCCGACAAGGACGTCGTCAGCGCCGCCGGTTCCGTTAATATTCACTGTCTTGATTCCAACATTTATTTCGTGCATATCCACAAAATGGGCATTATTGACGTTGAGAGTTGCATCAGAGTCAAAATATCCCTTGACCCTGATACGGTAAAATTTAGGGCCGATTATTTCATTTTTTACAACGGTGTAAATCAGGTCAGTTCCTTCCTTTGCCGCAGAAATCATATAGTCATCGTCATCCACATCAATATTGATCACCTGCGGTTTTCCGTTCTCCGGAATATTGACCTCAAGCTCGTTAGTCGTGCTGTTTGGGAACTTTTTGATATTGCCGGTGACCATGCCGTCGATTTCAGTCGGAGGTGACGGAGAAAGGCTTCCGTTGGTCTCCGCTGAATTATCAAGACGCTTGATTTCATCGGGACCCCTAAAAACCACATCGGCTCCGCTCGGTCCCGCTTCAATGTGATCTGTGCCGAAGACGTCTATTATTGTATCATCGCCGTCTGTGCCCACTGTTTCCATTCCAAATACATCAGCCAGGCTCACCGGCTGTTGACCGTCAGGGCTATACAGACTTCCAACATGGCCGTATACTTCGTCCACTCCGCCGCCGCCATCCAACCTATCAGAACCACCTGCGCCGTGGATGCTGTCTCCACTGCTCTGTGAACCCTTGATGTCATCGTCAAATTTTGAACCGATTGCCATTACTCCTGAAGAGAGACCGGTATTCTGATCTATAATCATGACTTGCGAATAGTCGATCGTGACCGGGCCTTCAGATTTCAGGGCGTTTGTTCCGATCTGTATATCGCCTCTGATTGAGCCATTCTTTATGACGACCCCTTCGATACGGCCATCATCATATGTGATCGTCGCGACGATATCTTTTCCAACACTTTTATATGTTGCAGAACCCATTCCCCCCATTAACAGCCAGAGGGCGGTCTTGTTGTTGATATCTCCGCTTGCCGGGACCTCAATAGATCCTGCATATGTAACACCGGCATCCATCTTTGAGGCATCTCCGGGGTACTTCTCTTTTTCCAATGTTACCTCTGTCGGCGTGGCTGATCCGGGGTTGTCTATATACCATCCGGCTCCGACCGAATTGATATCAAAATATGCGAGGGGATCTGTCAGGCTGTCCGCACTGCCAACCGGTGTCCAATCGCCGGTCTTTATAAATACCTCAAGATGTGCGATATAAGTGTTTGTCAACACAAGAGATTTTTCCAGCTCAAGATTCTGAGTCTTGTCAAAGGCATAACTCGACTTCATCATCTCTTCCTGCTGGATCTTTACCTGTTGCAACTGTTCCAGGAGCTCAGCGGCCGTCTCCGCAGACGGTTTTTCTGCCCCGGTTTTTTCCATCTTCATGAATTTATAATTATTTATCTTCATAATTTTACCTTCCCCTTATTTAACATTATAATCTGTCGGACCATCATCTGACAAGTCGATTTGTGATGCATCGTCTGAGATAGATCCGAACATGCCCTCTACATCCGCCATGAAGGTGTCTTGTGAACTGAGGATTGAATTGTAATAATCACCGCCAAGTTTCTCAATTATAGTTGCTTCGTCAATCATGTTTTCATCGGCGAGCGGCAGTTTCATCAGGGCCGCTTCAAAATCATCTATTTGCTTACTAATGGTAAA
This sequence comes from uncultured Pseudomonadota bacterium, assembly GCA_964612405.1. Classification (GTDB taxonomy): domain Bacteria; phylum UBA10199; class UBA10199; family 1-14-0-20-49-13; genus CAZTCA01. Next base: position 2,671 of record CAZTCA010000118.1, on the reverse strand, counting down.
GTCGTCTGATGCAGCATTGTTGTTACTGTCTGCATCGGGATCATATGCGGCAGAGTCGCTACTTGCTTCGCTTGGCTTCGCGGAGATGCTGTATTGTCCTTCGCCGTTCGTGTTAAAATAATCATCACCCTCTCCGCTAAAGGGATCCTTGTCTGGAATGCCTACTATAGAATCCGATGGGTTATCTATCAATGTCTTTTTTGCTCCGGTCACATTTATATAAAGTTTGGGGCTTCTCTTTTCATTGTCTGAATAATCCGTATCGGCATCGCCCACCTCAGTTGTGCCGCCAAGGACGTTATTTGCAATTACCTGTGTTGTGCCGTTACCGGTTTTGTTGTTTTTATAAGCAAGTGTAACGTGTGATGCGATAAAATCACCTTTTCCGTTTGCAACTGCCGCGTTAAACTGGGCTTCTCCGCCTTCAAAAATATTTGCAAAGAGCGGGTTAGCCTCTGAACCGTCAAATGGTATTTCAGAGACCTCTTTAAAGGCCACAAAATTATTTGCGTTGTCATCCCCTTTAACAATACCGCTAATCCCCTTGACCATAATGCCGGTAGTATTTTCTGCATCTGCACTCTTTAGGCCATTTCGCTTGGCACCGGTAAAATGTCCCATCGTTTCACTAAAGGCGGTGCCGGCTCTGGCTTTTTCTGCAGATGTTTCAGCGCCACCATAGATCAGTTCGTCCATTGTCTTTGCGCCCGTTGTCTCCATCAAATACTCATTCATTACCGATTCTCTGACTCCATGCTGAACCGTTGAATCCATTCCCGTTGCGTCTATTTCTACAACAGAATCTCTGTGATCACCGTTGAATGACACTCCATAATTTGATCCATCAACATATCTGAGCTCAGCCGCGACCTCGAGATCGGCCGTCAGGAATTTTACTACGTGATCGTACAATCCTATGTCGTTTTCTTCCGATAAGATTTCAACACTTGCAATCCAGACCTGTATGCAATCTTCCGCGTCTTCGGGCTCTTTTTGCATGATTCGTCCGTTATCTGCTTTGTAAAATTCCAGCGGGGATAATCTATTTTCGCCGGAGTCATCGTCATAGATGACCTTTGGTGAATCTGTCTCTTTGTCGCGTATCACAGTGATATATTCCGGAATTGGAATGTCTATCTTTGCATCAAAAGTGTTTTCTATCTGGCTGATCTGATTCTTGTCGGTTATCCCAAATGTAAGATCTTCCGAACCCACCTTGTTGTTGCTCATCTCAACGCCGTATCCGTTCGAGACTATCCACTGATTTGCGGGGTCATAGGAATATTTTGTGCCGAGCGGTGCGCCGGTCTTTTCGTTAAAAGTTTTAATAATTACGTTTGTCTGCGGATCCCAAATGATCCATCCGACTTTTGGATCCTTGTGTTCGCCATATCTCAGGCCCTTGTCCGGTTCGCCGATATAACCGTCCTTATTCCTGTCGGCCTTTGTGAAATAATTCTGTACTATGTCGGATTTTGTCTTTGTATCTGTATCACCAAAGACTTTTGCGATTGACGCATCTGTCTGTTGATATTGAGAGAGGGCAATGCTCTTGAGATCCTGCGCTTCATCATTATATAATTGTTTTAGTTCCTCACGTTTTGCAGGCATGAGAAGAATGTTTTCCTTAATCTTCGCAATGGCTTCATCAACAATTCCAAGCAGTTGCTCTTTGTAATTTTGTTCAGAAGGTGACAGTGCGCCGCTTTTGATCTCATTATATATAGCAACCCTATCGGCTGAGTAGTTTATCAGGGCGGCGTTGTATGTGTTTTCGATACGATCGAGGGTCTTCATATCCATTGCAAATCCTGCTCTACTTGTTATTTCATCTATTGACGGAGCTGGGAAAATATCCGCGGTCTTGGTCGGCTTGCCGGTTACTGGGTCAATCCCCATATCGGGCGGAAGATTACTGCCGCCGGTTGTAAGTGAGAAAGGATCCACCGACGTCGGAGTTGCCGAGCCCGAAGAATCCATGCCAAACACATCAAGAATGTCACTCTCAACACTTGTCTCTTCAGCTGGGTTGGGAAGAGAGTCGGCGGCTTCGCTCAGCATCTCTTCAGATAACTGACTCTTGAATTCCTCTTTTGGAGCTATGAATGCTTTATAATCTATTTTCATTGTTATTCCCCAATCTTGTCCTTTTCAAAACCCTTTAAAGCGGTTAGCTGTTTTGTTGTAAACTCAATCGCATCATCTAGTTTCGCAATGAACTGATTCAGTGCAGTGGCATCAAGAGATGATATGCGACCGTTTTGAAGCGTTCTAACAGCATTTGCCTTTCTATCTTCATGTAATGCCAAATAACTAAGATATGAATCCCTGCTTCCCCTGATCGATGCCTTCAGATCCGTCTTATTCTTAGGATAGAGCTTGATAATGTCGGTTAATTTGGGCGGGAGATCGACTTCGCTGAAATGTTCCAAGTATTCGTTTCCCGTTGTCTTTCTCATCCTCAGATTAAAAGGACCTACAAACTGAAAACTATCTGCGGAGAGAATTGGCTCGTCCAGTGTCCGCTCAATAGCATCCCCGAGCGCACTTGCCTGATCACTAATATCCGGCAATGGACTGGACTGTAAGCCCAGAGGATCTGAGTATGATGTAAACGCCTTCCACTTAGAAGCTCCTACTGACTCATATGTATCACCGGACTTGGAGCTCT
>CAZTCA010000117.1:0-4614 GCA_964612405.1 uncultured Pseudomonadota bacterium | reverse complement strand
ATATAATGACATATATACGTACACGTTTTTTTCGATTTTTGGTCTTGCTTGTTAAGAACTCACCTCGCGCACCCCAAAAAGTATATTCCCTTGTGCCTATGCAAAACTTCAACGAACCTTGGACAGACGAAAAGCTCTACAAAAAATACGGCCTGTCCAAAGATGAAATCGCCTTCATAGAATCCATGGTCCGCCCGATGGAGGTAAACAATGAATAAAGAAACAGCACTAGCGGTATTTGAAAATTACAACATCAGACGAGTTTATGATGAAAAATCTGAGACGTGGTTCTTTTCGGTAGTTGATATTATTGCGGCCTTAATCCAACAAACAAACTACCAATCTGCCAGAAATTACTGGAAAGTCCTTAAAAATCGACTGGTTAAGGAGGGTAACCAGTCGGTTACAAAATGTAACCGACTGAAATTAGAGGCATTGGACGGCAAAAAATATCTTACTGATGTGGCGGATCCTGAAACCTTGTTACGGCTTATCCAATCCGTCCCCAGTCCAAAGGCCGAACCTATTAAGCTATGGCTTGCCAAAGTGGGTTACGAACGAATTCAGGACATGAGCGACCCCGCCCGCTCGCTTGATCGTGCTCGTGAATATTGGAAAAAACACGGCAGAAGCGAGAAATGGATCCAGCAGAGGATGATGGGTCAAGAGACCCGCAACAAGCTCACCGACTACTGGAAAGATCACGAGATAAAAGAAGAGAAGGAATACGCGATCCTTACCAACATCATCCATCAGGAATGGAGCGAAGTTTCGGTTAAAGAACACAAAGCAATCAAGGGGCTTAAAACCCAGAATCTGCGTGACCACATGAGTGAGGCCGAACTTATTTTCACCGCGCTTGCCGAACTCTCCACACGCCAGATTGCAGAAACCGATTCCGCAACCGGCATGGATGAAAATGCTGAAGCGGGTAAGAAGGGCGGAAGAATCGCCAAAAAAGCACGCCTTGAACTGGAACAGAAGACCGGCAGACGAGTCGTGACAGGTGAGAACTTTTTGCCCGGCAGTGACCCTAAAAAAAGACTAAGGGGTGAAAGCAAATGACCGCAACCAATTTCTTTCCGCAAAGGCCTGATTCAAAGCCGACTATATATGCCTATGAGGACACGCACCCTCAGTATAAAGGCTTGCTTAAAGTTGGATATACCAATGTAGACGTGAGACAACGAGTAGCCCAGCAGTATCCAATGCTTCGGCCCGGCAAACTTCCCTACAGGATCATACTCGAAGAATCTGCCATGCGCCGTGACGGAAGTGTGTTTACCGATCACGATGTCCACCGTTATCTAAGACAAAGGGGTATTAAAAACCCGGATGGAGAATGGTTTAAATGCGCTGCCAAAGAAGTTAAATCAGCTATCATTGCAATCAAGGAAGGTCTTCTTTCTGAAGAGAACCGTTCACTTGATTTCAAAATGCGACCCGAGCAAGAAGCGGCTGTAGAAAAAACGATAACTTACTTTAAAAGTTTTAGAAGAGAAAACCGCAATAAAACTCCTCATTTTTTATGGAACGCCAAGATGCGGTTTGGAAAGACCTTTGCTGCATACCAACTCGCAAAGAAAATGGGCTGGAAAAAAGTCCTAGTTCTCACATTCAAACCTGCTGTTCAGAGCGCATGGGAGGAGGATTTAAAGACTCATGTGGATTTCAAGGGATGGCAGTTTATCTCCAGAAACGGGCTGACATTCGAGGAAGCAAAAAAGAATAAGCCATTTGTCTGCTTTGGCTCCTTTCAGGATTATTTGGGGAAGAACTCTGCCGGTGGAATTAAGGCAAAGAACGAGTGGGTGCATACGACCAACTGGGACTGCGTGATGTTTGATGAATACCACTATGGGGCATGGCGTGATAATGCCAAGGAACTATTTGAAGCAGAGGACAGCAAAGAAATCAAATTTCAGGAAGGCGAGGGCCTGGAATATTTTGATGAGGAGATATTGCCAATCATAACCGATGCGTATCTATATCTTTCAGGGACACCATTTAGGGCTATTGCCTCGGGAGAGTTTATAGAAGAGCAAATCTACAACTGGACTTATTCCGATGAACAGCGCTCAAAAGAAGAATGGAAGGGAAAGGATAATCCATATGCCCCGCTACCCAGAATGGTCATGCTCACCTACCAATTGCCCGACTCCATCCGTGAAATAGCAATGCAAGGTGAGTTCAGCGAGTTTGATCTGAACATTTTTTTCTCCGCCGATGGCATAGGTAAAAAAGCTAAATTCAAGTATCAAGATGAAGTTCAAAAATGGCTCGACTTGATAAGAGGCGCGTTCCTTGAAACAACCATAGACAATCTTAAGCTAGGGGCAAAAAAGCCGCCTATGCCGTTTTCGGATGTTCGTTTATTGAATGTTCTGTCACACACCTTCTGGTTTTTGCCAAGTGTCGCCTCCTGCCATGCCATGAAAAATCTTCTCGTAGAGAGGCAGAATACCTTTTATCATGATTACAATATTGTTGTTGCCGCCGGAAGTAGCGCCGGAATTGGTGTAGATGCCTTGCCGCCGGTATTGCAGGCGATGGACGAGCCGCTAAAAAACAAGACCATAACCCTTTCCTGCGGCAAATTAACGACTGGCGTTTCGGTGAAGCCGTGGACAGGCATCTTTATGCTTCGCAATTCGTCCAGCCCGGAAACGTATTTTCAGGCGGCATTTAGGGTGCAGACACCATGGACAATCAAGAATCCGGATGACCTTTCGCCAAACAAGGAAGAGATTATCAAGCAGGAATGTTATGTTTTTGACTTTGCCCCGGATAGGGCATTGCGCCAAATAGTAGATTACAGCTGTCGTCTGAACGTCAACGAAACTAATCCGGAAAAGAAGGTAGAAGAGTTTATCAGTTTCCTTCCTGTGCTTGCCTATGACGGAAGCTCAATGAAACAGATAGATGCTGCAGGAATTCTTGACATGGCAATGAGCGGAACGACCGCAACGCTTTTGGCAAGACGTTGGGAAAGCGCGTTGCTGGTGAACGTTGATAACGGAACGCTTCAGAGACTGATGGATAACAAAGATGCCATGAATGCCCTTATGAGCATTGAAGGCTTCAGAAATCTCAATCAGGACATTGAGACGATCATCAATAAATCCGAGGCGATCAAAAAGGCAAAGAAAGATGCAAATGAAAGGGATTTGACGGCCAAGGAAAAACGAGAGCTTACTGAAGAAGAAAAAGAATATAAGAGCCTTCGAAAACAGATACAGGAAAAACTGATTAAGTTTGCGACCAGAGTCCCTGTATTTATGTACTTAACAGACTATCGTGAACGATGTCTTAAAGACGTTATAACCCAGTTGGAACCGGGTCTTTTTAAGAAGGTAACCGGCTTGTCGATAAAAGAATTTGAATTGCTCGTGAGCCTTGGCGTGTTTAACAGCGCACTTATGAACGATGCAGTTTATAAATTCAAGCGATACGAGGATGCGAGCCTTGTCTATACGGGTATAAATAGGCATGAGGATGAAGATATCGGTCTCTATGACACCGTTTTAAGCTCGGAGGACTATCGGGCAACGTTTGAGAATGTGGTTAAAAAGGAGAGGTGACTCATTTCGCGTTAGAAAGGTTGTAATATGGAAACATTGGTTCCTTTATTTGAACAGATTATAGGCACACTCCATTCAATCAGCAATGCCTTTAAATTGACATGGTACAATAGCAGTTTGTTTGCTTCATTAATAGGTGCGATTGGTGGGACTATAGTAGCCTTTATATTAGTATGGTGGAAAGAACGGTATAAAAAACCACATCTAATAAATCCGGAAAATAAATATCATATAAAAGTCTTTGCAGAAAATAAGTATTTTATATGTAAAGGAAGGTTGCAAAATCAAAATTCATATCCGGTAACATACTTGGTATATACCCAAATTGATAAACAAGAATCAAGCAGAGTAAAATATACCAAGTTAAGTGAGATTGAAAAGCGTGATCATTTGGATGGATGGACCGATGAACCCATGATCGTGAACCGCTGTGATATTTATGAATTTGCGGTAGTTATACCTTGGAATATTTCAGAAAAAAAGTTACCTGAAAAGATAACGGTGACATTTGAAGATTATAGAAGAAAAAAAGTTGGTTCGCTTCGGTATATAAGTTTTGTTAATAATTAAGACATTGTGGAGGAAAAATCAAAAGTGAAAGAATATATCACAGCCACCGATCTCTATAATTTCAAAAAATGCGCCTATCGACCATACATGGATTATAATGGTGATCCTTCTTTGAAGGTAGAAATCCATCCTCTTGTAAAACTCCTATGGGAATCTGGTGTGCAATATGAGGCAAAGGTTATCGAGTCCTTTGAGCAGGATCATCCAGATCAATCATTTCTAGCCATCAGTCCAGAGTCTCCTGCCTCTGAAAAATTAGCTGAAGAGACGACCGAGGCGATGCGGAAAGGGATTGATATAATCTATCAGGGCGTTTTGATGTCAGGCAATATGCTTGGACGGCCTGATCTTTTATTAAAGATCAATGGCGATTCATCCTTTGGATCGCATCATTACTATCCCATGGATATCAAGCTTACTCGTATTGATGCCACGTGGGATGACGGCAATGAAAAGACAACGA
>CAZTCA010000116.1:0-4640 GCA_964612405.1 uncultured Pseudomonadota bacterium | reverse complement strand
ATGATTATCTGCAGAAATTGAAAGCCCGTGGCGAGAAGAGAAGCGACTACCAGTCAATCTGGTATTATTTCTAATAATATGATTGCTCCTGACAAAACATCTACCCTTTTCACATTCAAAGGGTTTGTTGGTGGTCTCCTCAAAAGCTGGCCTATCGCCATTGGGGTATTTGCATATGGCCTCGTCTTCGGATTTCTCTCGGAACAGGCAGGACTCTCTCTATTCGATGCCGTAGCAATGTGCGTGATCGTCTTTGCCGGCACGTCTCAGCTTGTTGCAATGGGAATTTGGATTACACCGCTTCCAATTTGGACAATTATCTTCACAACCTTTGCCGTTAACATGCGTTACATTCTTGAAGGCGCTGCTGTTGAACCATACCTCCGCGGATTGAAGAGATGGCAGAAATACTTGAGCCTCTTCTATATGAATGATGAATCGTGGGCGCTTTCCCTTTCAAAGTTCAAGCATGGATTAAAGGATAGGGCGTTTATGCTTGGGAGTGGAATTGCGGTTCTAATTGCGTGGACTTCATCAACAGTTGTCGGACACGTTATGCTGGCAGGAGTAACGGATCCGTCACGATGGGGTTTGGATTTTGCGTTGACAGCAGTGTTTCTATCGATGCTTGTCAGTATGTGGCGAGGGAAATCAGACATTGCTCCGTCAATTGTTGCGGCAATGGTTGCCGTTGCCGCACACAAACTCCTGCCGGGGACTTGGTATATCTTCTTAGGTGCAATCGCTGGTAGTTCAGCCTCGCTAATTAGTTGGAGAAGAAAAAATGTTTAGTAACACAGATACAATGCTGGTGATTTTTGGAATGGCGATCGCGACATATATTACACGTGTATCTGGGTTCTATCTTGTGAGCCGCGTGAAGGTCTCCGGCAGACTTGAGATATTTTTAAATGCAATTCCTGGAGCTGTTTTGGTCTCCATCGTTGCGCCCACAGTTTTGGCATCCGGCCCTGCTGAATCAGTTGCTTCGCTTGCGACGGTCCTGATTGCGTGGAAGAGCAAAAGTCTGCCTCTTGCCATGATCGTCGGTGTCGTCATGGTCTGGTTGCTCAGATTCTACATTTAATGCCGGTATGGCGTTCTCAAACAGAGTCCTGAGACACCAGGGGTCAGACCCCCAGCGTCTCATATCTCTGAAATGAGACACCAGGGGTCTGACCCCTGGTGTCTCATGTGGGCGATGCCGAGGACTGTCTGAGAACGCCATGCCATTGCCGTCGGTGTCAGGCTAGCAATTGATTGACACATTTGTAACTATCTGATAACAAAACAAAAGCAAAATGGTTGATTTCATTAAGTCACTCAAGAACTGCTTTGATACCGTCAAGAAACGCGACCCGGCGGCGAGAAATTGGTTCGAGATTATAACATGTTACAGCGGTTTTCACGCGCTTGTGGCGCACAGGTTTTGTCACACGTTGTGGGTGTTAAAGCTGAAGACGTTGGCAAGATTTCTTTCAATGGTTGCACGTTGGTGGACTGGAATTGAAATCCATCCCGGCGCCACGATTGGCTCATGTTTCTTTATAGATCACGGCGCAGGAGTTGTGATCGGCGAGACAACCGAGATCAAAAACGAAGTGACGTTGTATCAGGGCGTTGTGCTCGGCGGAACGAGTTGGAAAAAGGGGAAGCGTCATCCGACATTGAATGATTACGTGGTTGTCGGTGCTCACGCGGTTGTCTTAGGGCCGGTGACGATTGGCGCACACTCCAAGATTGGTGCCGGTTCGGTCGTGATCAATGATGTGCCTTCACATTCCACCGTTGTTGGTGTGCCGGGGAAAGTTGTCCATAGGGCAGACGAGAATATGCCGCACTCAGAGTTGGAGCATGCAACGATGCCGGATCCGTTTACGGATGCGATTAATGGTTTGAATGAGAAGATGAAGAGACTTGAAGATAGGGTGAAAGGTTTGGAAGGTAAATAGTATATGATGCCGGAAGCTAGGTGCCGGAAATGTCCGGCTTCTAGGAGCCTGTCGGGAAATGACACTTTCTGTCATTGCGAGGAGCAAAGCGACGAAGCAATCTAGTGTAACTAATTGATTTCACTGGATCGCCACGTCGACCTTCGGCCTCCTCGCGATGACAAGTCGAATTTCCCGACAGGCTCTAAATAGTATATGATGCCGGAAGCTAGGTGCCGGAAATGTCCGGCTTCTAGCTTCCCGCCTCGCGCATTCTATTTTTCCTATTTGAAATGCAAGATATAAACAAGACTGTCATATGTGCCATGAGCGGCGGCGTCGATTCGTCCGTTGCGGCACTGCTTCTGAAACAGCAGGGCTACAACGTAATCGGCGTTACGATGAAGCTGTGGGAGTGTTTCAAAAATCCGGAGAAACAGATGTGTTGTTCGCCGTTGGATGTAGACGACGCGCGGAGTGTGTGTGAACAGATTGGAATCAAGCATCACGTTTTGGATCTGCGGCAGGAATTCAAAAAACTGGTTGTTGATTATTTTGCGGAAGAATATTCGCGCGGGAGAACGCCGAATCCCTGCATCAAATGTAATGAAGTGGTGAAGTTTGAACTTCTGCGTGAAAAGACTCTTGAGCTGTTCGATACCGACATTATTGCCACCGGTCATCATGCCCGAATCGAGTTGCGCAGTCATTGCGAGGTCGAAGACCGAAGCAATCTAGTGAATTCACTGGATTGCTTCGCTAACGCTCGCAATGACATGAAATATAGACTATTAAAAGGCAAAGACCCTCAAAAAGATCAATCGTATTTCTTATTTACTTTAACAAAAGATCAGATGGAGAGGACGCTCTTCCCGGTTGGCGGGATGACGAAAGATGAAGTCAGAGAGGTCGCATCTGGAGCGGGCCTCAAGACATCTAAAAAGAGGGAGAGCCAGGATATCTGCTTTATCGTTGATGGAGACTATGCCGGCTTCATAAATGATTTCTATCCAGATTTGGCGAAACCGTCCGGAAACTTTGTGGACGAGAGCGGAAAGATTTTGGGTAAGCATGAAGGCTCACACGCTTATACAATCGGTCAGCGTCGCGGGCTTGGATTTGGTTTTGGGAAGAGGAAGTATGTGGTGAAAGTTGATCCGGAGAAGAATGAGGTTTTGCTTGGGGATGATGAAGATCTTTATGGGAAAGAGATGGTGGTCGATGCGATCGATCGTGCTATCGTGCTATCGTGCTATCGAGAAAAAAAATTGAATGTGAAGATTAGATACAGACACGACGGAGCAAAAGTAAAACTTGTTGAAGAAGGCGACAGTATAAAAGTTATTTTCGATGAAGCACAGCGTGCAATCACTCCAGGGCAGGCGGCGGTATTTTATGATGGCGATGAGGTGGTTGGGGGAGGATGGATATTGAAGACCGTGAATTGTGAATCGTAAGTTGTAAATTGTATGGGTAAGGTTTATATAGAAACTCTTGGCTGTAAGGTGAATCAGGTCGATTCGGAAAGCATTGCCGCGTCTTATCTTGCAGATGGTCATGAAATTGCCGCGTCTGCAAAAGATGCTGACATTTGCATATTAAATACCTGCACGGTGACGGCGAAGGCAGATCACCAGTGTCGGCAGATGATTCGCCGCATGCGCAAGGCAAGCCCTCATGCAAAGATTATCGTCACCGGCTGTTATGCAAACATTGCCAAGGAAGAATTAGAAAAAATGCCCGAAGTTGATTGTGTAGAGTGTGCTGACAATAGCAGGTCATTGCGAGCGAAGCGAAGCAATCCAGCGTCTTCACTAGATTGCTTCGGCCTCCCGCCTCGCAATGACATGCTGAAAAAGAGGTCTCGCCCCCAATTAAAAATCCAAGACGGTTGCAACAATTTCTGCTCATATTGCATTGTCCCATATGCGCGCGGCAGAAGCAGAAGTGTTTCACCGGAGAAAGTTATCGAACAGATTGAAGCGATTGCCAAGCAGGGTTATAATGAAGTTGTTCTCACCGGAATTCATTTGGGGCATTATGGGCTGGACTTATCGCCGAAGATGAATCTATTTGAATTGCTAAGTCATTTGAACGATCAACGATCAACGATCAACGATCAACGGCCGAGACTTAGGCTGAGCTCTATAGATCCAGATGATTGGAGCGAAGACCTAATAATCTTAGTGACCACCACCAAAAACATCTGCCCCCACTTTCACATTCCGCTCCAGAGCGGAGATGATACCATCTTGAAGGCGATGGGTCGCAGATATACAACGGAAAAATATACAGGGCTTGTTAAGAAATTAAAAGAGAGACTGCCGGACGCCTCAATCGGTGCCGATGTTATTGTCGGCTTCCCCGGAGAGACAGATGAGTTGTTTGAAAACACAAGAAAATTTATTGAATCACTGCCGCTGACATATCTTCATGTCTTTCCGTTTTCAAAGAGGCCCGGCACAAAGGCGGCCGAGCTCAAGGATGACGTGCCGAATAGAGAAAAGCAGAGGCGAGTCACAGTTCTGCGCGATATTTCTGATAAGATGAAAAAGAGTTATTTTGATAGTTTTATAGGGAGAGAACTGAAAGTGATAATTGAAGTAAAGAGAGACAAGACGACAGGGTGCTACAAGGGTGTCTCAGAAAATTATATCCCCGTGCAGATTGAGAAGGCCTGTTCGGGTCTGGTCGGGGTCATGGTGAAAA
>CAZTCA010000115.1:0-4649 GCA_964612405.1 uncultured Pseudomonadota bacterium | reverse complement strand
CTCGAACGCAGTTCTGGGCATTTCCGCAATCTGCAAGACCACCCATCCCCATTATTGCATCGAGTCTCTTGTGTGCATCAAACATCCCGGTCGGATGGGTATTGAACAAATGAACCTGCCCGAACGCAAATGCCCCGATAAATGGTGAATGTGAATTGAACTGCGGACATGCTTCACAGCAACAGCCGCATGTCATACAACGTGAAAAATTGTAGGCCGCCAGCGATTTATTGGGGTCCTGACGCGGGCCCGGCCCCATATTGTGAGACCCGTCTATCTCAACCCTCGCGTTGATATTCTTCAAGGGTTCAAACATCTTCATCCTGTCCACCTGAAGATCGCGGATAACGGGAAATTTAGTCATCGGCTCGAGACTTATCGGCTGATCGAGCTGGTCAATTAACGCCGAGCATGCCTGCCTCACTCGACCGTTTATGATCATCGTGCATGCACCGCAGACCTCTTCGAGGCAATTGCACTCCCAGATAACAGGCGCAACCTTTTCGCCTCTGACATTGACAGGATTTCTTTGAATGGCCAAAAGACAAGAGATCACATTCATCTGCTCTTTATACGGAACCTCAAATTCGTCCCAGTATGAAGATCTGTTCGGCGCATCCTGACGACGTATTTTTAGTTTGATTGAACGTTTCATATTTTACGCGTAATTCCTTAACTCCGGTGTTAGATATTTCAAATCGACCGGTTCATAATCCAATTTAGGCCCTTCCTTCGTCCACGTTGCTTTTGTGGTCTTGAGCCAGTTTTTATCATCCCTCTCCGGAAATTCCGGCTTGTAATGCGCCCCGCGACTTTCATCCCTCGCCAATGCTCCGAGCGTTATCACGCGCGCTATCTCAAGCATGTGCCATAACTGTCTTGCAAATATCATTTCGTTGTTGGCCCACTGGCCTTTGTCTAACATCTTAATATTGTTCCAGCGATCCTTGAGCTCAAGAATTTTCTTGTCGGTCGCCTCGAGATCTTTATTATGGCGGACTATCGTAACATTCCTGGTCATTATATCGCCAAGCTCATCATGCAATTTGTGAGGGTTCTCCGTTCCGTCCATGGAAGCAAGCCTTCTATTCCAGTCTTTCTGACGCTCCTTTTCACGATCAAAGACAGCATCCGAAACGTTATCGCAACTCTTTTGTAATCCCTTCGCGTATTTCATTGCAGAGGGTCCGGAGACCATTCCTCCAAAAACGGATGAAAGGAGCGAATTCGCTCCCAGTCTGTTTGCACCGTGATATTGATAGTCGCATTCGCCGGCGGCAAAGAGGCCCGGGATGTTCGTCATGTGAGAATTGTCAATCCAGAGGCCGCCCATTGTATAATGCACAGAGGGATAGACCTTCATCGGTATTTTTCTGGGATCGCCGCCGTGGAATTTTTCATATATCTCCATGATCCCTTCGAGCTTTCTGTCAAGTTCGGCGGCAGGAATATGCGTCAGGTCTAAATAGACCGCGTCTTCACCGTTGATGCCCAGCTTTAGCTCATGTACAACCTTCCATAGAGCACGTGATGCAACGTCACGCGGAACCAGATTGCCATATTTGGGATACCATTCCTCAAGGAAATACCACGGCTTCCCATTTTTAGGAACCCAGATACGGCCTCCTTCACCACGCGCCGCCTCACTGATCAAACGATATTTATCTTCGCCGGGGATCGATGTCGGATGAATCTGTACAAATTCGCCGTTGGCATAAACTGCCCCCTGCTGATAGACAGCGGCGGCGGCATCTCCGGTACAAATTACTGAATTCGTAGAACGGCCATAAATCATTCCAAGACCACCGGTGGCAAGAATTACTGCATCCTCGCGGAACGATCTTACTTCCATAGTCTTCATATCCATTGCGGTCAGCCCGCGGCAGACACCTTCGCTGTCAATAATAGATGAAAGAAAGAGCCAGCCCTCATATTTTTTTACAAGGCCCTGAGATTCGTATCGTCTGACTTGTTCATCCAGTCCGTACAAAAGTTGCTGACCTGTGGTGGCACCGGCAAATGCCGTCCTGTGAAAAAGTGTTCCACCAAAACGCCTGAAATCCAGATTTCCTTCCGGCGTGCGGTTGAAACGGACACCCATTCGGTCAAATGTGAAGACAATTTGCGCCGCCGCATCGCACATCTGTTTTGGAAGCTCCTGGTTTGCCAGGAAGTCACCACCTTTTACGGTTTCATAGAAATGCACCTGCGGGGAATCCCCCTCCCCTTTGGTATTGACACTTGCATTGATACCGCCTTGCGCACAAACGGAATGGGAGCGACGCACCGGAACGATCGAGAAGAGCTCAACCGGAATCCCCTCCTCGCAAATCTTTATTGTCGCCATCAATCCTGCGAGTCCACCGCCAACTACTGCAATTTTAGGTTGCTCCATAAATACGTTGATTGTTTATCGTTGATTGTTTATCGAAAAAAACGATAAGCGTTAAACGACAAACGTTCTTAATATCAACAAACCCCAGATGCTCATCAAAACAAAAAGGCCCCAGCACAAAATTGCTACCACTTTTTGCGATCTCTGCGAAACCGTGATCCCCCAGGTCATGAGTGCAGTGCCAATTCCGTTGGTAAAGTGGAAAATCGCCGAGATTATCCCAATAATGTAAAACCATTTCGCCCACGTCGGCTGAAATAGTAAATGAATGTCATTAAATGTTACGTGCTTGCCGGCCAGCATCGGCGCGATTCTGGCTGAATAGACATGCATGAAAACAAAGACCAGCGCAAAGATCCCCGTCACGCGCTGAAAGAAATACGTCCAGTTTCTGTAATAGCTATAAGACAGAAAATTGTTTGAGCCGGTGTATGCAATGACCAGCCCAAAGACAGCGTGAAAGAGGATCGGTAGTCCTATGAGCCCGACCTCCAAAAACGGCGTTGCCCACAGTCCCTGAAATGCCTCGACAAGGGAATTAAACTGTTCGGGGCCTTGAAACGCAAATGAATTGGAGAAAAAATGCTCTAATAAAAAAACGCCTATCGGAAAGATACCCAGAAGTGAATGAAGCCTCCTCAAGACGAAATAATTGTGACTCTCCCCATTCATAATGTCGGTCAAGCTAGATAGATCGACCCCAAAAGTCAAGTATCAAGAATTCAACAATCCCGCTTGACAATACATAATTAATGCTATTATAATTATCACATATGTTAACATTATCATCCAAATGTCACTATGCAGTTCAAGCGCTTTTTGAGATGGGACTGGTCTATCCAAATAAGTCCTTAAGTATCAAGGAGATAGCCAGGGCCCAAAAAATTCCGGAAGATTATCTCCGCCAATTGTTGTTGAGCCTCAAAAAATCCGAACTCGTCAAGAGCACGCGCGGTGTCAACGGAGGATATGTCCTTGCAAAATCCCCCGACCAGATTCCAATGCTGGCCATTGTTGAAAGCGTTGAAGGGGAAATCAATCTTGTCGATATTCCGCTGAATGACAGAGTGCTTCACAACTTTTGGGAACAAAGATCGGCTGAGCTGAAAAAGATCTTTAACGCCACGCTTGAGGATTTAATCTCTGAAAAGAAGAGACAGGATGCAATACAGGATTATCACATATAAAAGGAGATAATTATGTCGCGAATTGCAGATAATATCACAGGTTTGGTCGGCAATACTCCGCTGGTTTATCTAAAAAATTTCAATAAAGAGACCAAGGCGAAGATAGCCGCTAAACTGGAATCGTTCAATCCCCTTTCGAGCGTAAAAGATAGGCTTGGGCTCGCACTTATTGAAGACGGTGAAAAAAAAGGAAAAATTAATAAAGATACAATTGTCATCGAACCCACCAGCGGTAATACAGGTGTTGGGCTTGCGTTTGTCTGTGCGGCACGCGGATACAAACTGATGCTGACAATGCCTGAGACAATGAGTGTTGAACGTAGAAAGCTTTTAAAAATATTCGGTGCCGAGCTTGTGTTGACCCCCGGAGATAAAGGGATGAAGGGGGCAATTGAAGAGGCTGAAAGGCTCTGCAAGAAAAATAAGAATTCGTTCATGCCGCAACAGTTCAACAATCCTGCCAATGTGGAGATCCACAAAAAGACCACAGCAGAAGAGATATGGAATGATACTGACGGAAAAGTTGATATCGTAATTGCGGGGGTAGGAACCGGAGGAACGATTACCGGCATTGCCGAAGTGCTAAAAAAGAAAAAGCCCTCTGTTAAAATAATTGCAGTTGAGCCCGTTGATTCTCCCGTTTTGTCAGGTGGCAAACCGGGGCCGCATAAAATACAAGGCATCGGTGCTGGGTTTATCCCGGGGATCATGAACATGAAGCTGATGGATGAAGTTGTTAAGGTCAAAAACGAAGATGCCGGAGAGACAGCCAGAGAGCTCGCAAAAAAAGAGGGGGTCCTTGCCGGAATATCATCCGGCGCCGCCCTTTGGGCCGCATTAGAGGTTGCAAACCGCGAGGAGAATGCCGGTAAATTGATTGTCGTCATCCTGCCGGACACAGGCGAGAGATATCTATCCACGTGGCTATTTGAACAGGCTTAAGAAGCATCTGAAAAAATCTTCGCTTCTGTCATTGCGAGGAGCTATGCGACGAAGCAATCTAGCGAATTCAATTAATTAGAGCCTGTCGGGAAATGACACTTTCTGTCATTGCGAGGAGCAAAGCG
>CAZTCA010000114.1:0-4694 GCA_964612405.1 uncultured Pseudomonadota bacterium | reverse complement strand
TTCACTACTGTCCGGCAGTTAGCTGAATAAATTCAGCTGGTTATCAACATTGTTCTCTGACAATATGTAGCTATCATCAGCAAACACCCGTGTAATGGGCATTTTCTCGAAAACGGTCACACTCAAAATCTGTAAAATTGTGTAGAGACTCATGTCCAGTTTGAGCCGCTTCTTGATAATGGCCATGAGGACATATACACTGATGGCGATCCAGACTTGAGTTTTGACTGCGTTTTCGGAAGTTCCGAAAAATTTCTTTATGCGCAAATGCTGTTTGATCCATTTGAAAAATAGTTCTACCTGCCAACGGCATTTGTACAGTTTTGCAATCGTCAATGCCGGCAGGTCGAAGTTGTTTGTAATAAAAACCAGACGATTGTTGGTCACGGCATCGTAATATTTGATTCGTCTGAGTTTCTCGGGGTAATCTTTGGAAGGATAGTGAGCTGTCAGCTTTATGATCTGATCGCATCGAAGTCCCGTCTGCTTGTCGATGGAGCGGGAATAAATTCGGTGGAATTGAAAATTGGACTTTGCCCTGACGATGAAAAAAGCTGGACCGAGATTGATTTGATAAAGGCGTTCGAAGTCTATATAGCCTCGGTCCATGATATAAAACGAGCCGGGTTCAGGAATGATATAATCGAGCACATTGACATCGTGGACCTTGCCATCGCTGATATAGATGAATACTGGAATAGGGCCATGAAGGTCCAGGAGAGTATGAAGTTTGATAGCCCCTTTTCGCTTGCGAAATCGTGCCCAGGGAAATGTGGAAAGACAAAGATCGATGGTTGTGGAATCGAGAGCGTACACTGTATTTTCGAGATCGACACCAAATTCGTCGTTCACATATAATGGCCTTGCGATATTGATAAGGACTTGAGCAAAATCGGCGTAGATTCTCCAGTCTCGTTTTTCGTTTGCGTCGGCCAGAGTGCTCTTTGAAACTTTTCCTCGAATGCCCATGTGATACAGCTTCAGTCTTTGAGCTTGAAGGCATGCCTCTATATCTCTGAGACTCTCTCTGTATGTCATCTGAGCAAAGACCATGCTCAAGAATTGATCGAGGCATGAAAACTTTTTCATCTGATGATGGCCGTGATACCGATGAACGCACTTTTGAAATTCGTACAGGGGAAGATGATCCATGATCTGGGAGAAGATGATTTGACCGGAATACATAAGCCATTCCTTTCCGCCTTGTGGCAGAAATAGAATGGCACGAAAGGTAAAATAAGTTGAAGTCGAAAAATAACATTTTAGGCATATTGCTTTATAATTTCAGCAAGTTAAACAGTGTCCGGTTTTAATGTTCCGGACAGTAGTGAATTAAGTTACCTCTTTTTGCCACAAAATGAATCGCATAATCTGACTTTTTATCCTAGAAAACTATATTTTTCAGTGTTATCCATGGCACATGCACTTCATTTACATCCTCCAGAGCAACGACGGCCGGTATTACACCGGATACACAACTGATCTTGAGAGGCGGCTGAAAGAACACAAGGTGGGGGAGGGTGCAAAATTCACCAGATCATTCGGCGCCAAAAAAATTCTTTATCATGAAAGCTTCAAGGACAAATCCTCGGCGCTCAAGAGAGAGGCCGAGATAAAACGCTTGTCAAGAGACGAGAAAGAGATATTAATCAGGGGCAAATAGGAGAGGAGTTTCATGAAAAAAATATTTGAGATCGGTGAAGGCTTCAAGGTTCCGGACGGAACAATGGTTCACTCGGTTCTCGACCCGCGTGTGGCGAGCCAGTATAAGTCGGAGTGGGTTGATGATATTAGTACCGCGGTTGGTGTTATTCCGGCAGGAATCACATCAAAGATTCATCTCCATCCGCTTGTCACGCAGGTGACGTGGGTCCTCTCAGGAAATCTGACCGTGAAGATGAAAGATCCCAAAGCCGAAGAACCATATTCATTGAATTTATCAAAAGACCAATCGGTTGTCACCAAGGCGGGGACATTCTTCCAGCTCGTCAATTCCGGCAAAGAAGAATGTCGCGTTATCTATATCGTTACGCCTGCCTTTGTCTTTGAGTGCAGTGACAAGGGAGAGGTCGTATATAATGATGCGCTTGTCCTCGATCAGGACTGGGAAGAGCTTGCGAAGGCAGGGTGGAAGGTTCCGGAGATGGCAGATATCAAGGCAGTCCGTAAGGTGCGCAACGGCTCAAAAGCTCGTCTGAAATCAAGCCTCAGCGCCTGATCGCGATTTTTCTTTGTAAAAAAATATTTTATATTTGCATAGTTATGACAAATTGGTTACGCCGCGCACAACTAAAGGAGTGAACCATATGCCGTTCGTCACAAAAGAGGATGCACTTCGTTATCACTCAGAAGGAAGGAGCGGGAAGATTGAAGTTGTCCCCTCCAAACCATGTCTGACGCAGAGAGATTTGTCCCTTGCATATTCCCCCGGAGTTGCGGTTCCCTGCCTCGAAATTCATAAAGATCCGCGGAAGGTCAATGACTATACCGCGAAGGGTAATCTCATTGGAGTGATCACAAACGGCACCGCGGTTTTGGGGCTTGGAGATATCGGGCCGCTTGCAGGCAAGCCTGTGATGGAAGGGAAGGCTGTTCTATTCAAGAAATTCGCAGATATCGATGTGTTTGATATAGAGGTGGGGACAAAGGACCCGGATGAGTTTATTCGCGTGGTAACCGCCCTCGAGCCAACGTTTGGCGGAATAAATCTCGAGGATATCAAGGCACCGGAGTGTTTTTATATAGAAGAAGAGCTGAAGAAGAAGATGGAGATCCCCATCTTTCACGATGATCAACACGGCACAGCGATTATCGCCAGTGCCGCATTTCTAAACGCGGTTGAGTTGTCGAAGAAAAATATAAAAAAGATCAAAGTTGTGTTTTCCGGCGCCGGAGCGGCGTCGATTGCAACCGCAAAGATGTTCCTGACGCTCGGTGTTTCGCTTGAGAACATCTGGCTTGTAGACACAAAAGGTCTGGTGACAAAAGATCGGCCGAATCTGGAAAAATATCGCGGGTTCTTTGCACAAGACACAAAGCCATCCACACTTGCAGAGGTGATTGTTGGCGCAGATGCCTTTATCGGCCTCTCGGTCAAAGGCGCGTTGACTGCGGAGATGGTCAAATCAATGGCGAAGAATCCGATTGTCTTTGCAATGGCAAATCCGGATCCGGAAATTACTCCCGAAGAAATTAAGGCTGTCAGAGACGATGCTTATATTGCAACCGGCCGGAGTGATTATCCAAATCAGGTAAATAACGTGCTCGGTTTCCCGTTTATCTTCCGCGGAGCCCTTGATGTTGAAGCCAACACTATAAACACCGAGATGAAGGCGGCGGCCGTGAAGGCGCTGGCCGAGCTTGCGAAGGAGGATGTGCCGCTGACTGTTTGCAAGGCATATGGGCTGGAGAAGATGCTTTTTGGCAGAAATTATCTCATTCCCAAGCCGGTTGATCCGCGCGTTCTTTTGTGGGTGGCGCCGGCGGTGGCGGAGGCGGCGATTGCAACAGGTGTTGCGAAGAAGCCGTATGAATCACGCGCGGCGTATGTTGAATATCTTGAAGGAAGGCAGAGTCATTCGCGCGAAATAATGAGACCGATCATCAATCAGGCAAGAATGGAGCCGAAGAAGATCGTCTTTCCGGAAGGTGACTTCCCGGAGATTCTCAAGGCGTGCGACATTTTGGTTGATGAAGGAGTCTGTGAGCCGATCCTTCTCGGTAATCCAAAAAATATAAAAGAGATTGCAGAAGGTGTCGGGTTGAAACTCGACTGGTCAAAGATAACCATAATTGAACCTGTGAAGTCCCCCAAATATGAGGAATATGTAAGGGCGTTTTACGATTTGAGAAAGAGAAAGGGATTGAATCTCCCCGAGGCAAGATTGATGGTGGAGTGGCGGCACTATTATGGCGCCATGATGGTGAAGATGGGGGACGCCGACGGGATGCTTGGCGGGATCGACAGGCCATATGCGGGAACTATCAAACCTGCGCTTCAAATCATCGGCGTCAAGCCGGGCTATAATAAAGTCGCGGGCGTGTTTCTGATTATCTTCAAGGACAAATATTTCTTCTTCTCAGATGCGACTATAAATATTGATCCGTCATCCGAAGATCTTGCGGAGATTGCAATCAACACGGCCGATACGGTTCAAAGAATTTTTGATGAAGAACCGCGCATTGCAATGCTTTCATTTTCAAATTTTGGGAGCACAAAACATCCGCTCACGAAAAAAATCAGCAAGGCCGTTGAGCTGGTTCGCGCCAAGAGACCGAATCTTGCCATCGACGGTGAGATGATGGCAGACACCGCGGTTGTTCCGGGGATCCTTGAAAAAGATTATCCGTTCAGCACGCTCAAGGGGATGCCGAATATTCTGGTCTTCCCGAATCTTGAGGCGGCAAATATTGCATATAAACTATGCGCCCGTCTGGGCGACGCAACTGCTGTCGGGCCCATTCTCATCGGGATGGGGCGGCCGATCAATGCAATTCCGCAGGGTTCAAGCGAGATGGAGATTGTGAATATGGCGGCGATCACCGTGGTCGAGGCGCAGGGCGAATCTGTTGCAAAAGCCTCGCGCAAGCCACGCACAAAGGGCTCCGTCTTCACGACTGGTTAAATATCTCTGAATCCACCATGGGTACCGGCTTGACTCCAGTAACGATTAAAGATTGCTTTGTGCTTTAAT
>CAZTCA010000113.1:0-4793 GCA_964612405.1 uncultured Pseudomonadota bacterium | reverse complement strand
CACGTCGACCTTCGGCCTCCTCGCGATGACAAGTCGAATTTCCCGACAGGCTCTACTTAATCCTACTTTTTAACCACCCAAACCTTCACCTTACCGTTTACCTCGGAATGGAGTTTTATATCAACCTCAAATACGCCAATACCCTTTATCGGCTCTGGAAGCAAAATGCGCCTTTTATCAAAATTATGGCCCTCTTTCCTTAAAGCATCGGATATATCCTTAGCCGTAACTGATCCAAATATCTTATCCTCTTCTCCGGCTTCGCGTGAGATAGTGATAGAAAGCTCGGAAAGCTTTGCGGCAACCTCCGCCGCCTGAGCCTTCTCCTTCTTCTGCTGAGCCTCAATCGCCTTCTTGTGATGCTCCTGCATCTTGATATTTTTGGGATCAGCGATAACTGCTATCTTCCTGGGAAGTAAAAAGTTACGTCCATATCCCTCTTTCACTTTGACAACTTCCCCTGCTCCTCCCAATCCTTTTACATCTTCTCTTAAAATAACTTCCATGTCAGTCCTCCTTTAATTACTTGTTTGTTTCATTGCCGCGTTGATCATCTTTTTTCTGAAATCGATCCATTGATCAGAAAGACCAAGGCCGATGAGTAGAATTCCGACAAATTGAAAGAAAAAAATAGCCAACCCGACAATTGCAATTCTTAAAAATGGCGCCTTCTTCTTCTCCAACCAAAAGGCAACGATCAATCCTCCCTGCAGAAAATATACCGAGGCCGACCAAATGATCCCGTTAATCGAAAGGTATTTAACAAAAATGCTTTCAAAAAGGTATTGATTGGCAAAAAACATGAAGCCGCTAAAAATTGCAATCCACACGAACCAAAACGGAAGCCTCGCTGATGATATTTTATTGAGAGACCTTGCTTTGCTCACCCATCTGTTCCGCATCCCGGCAAATAGGAATAGCGTAACAACCACTATCATGTTGATCAGCCATACGGATGCGGGAATTGTATATATTGTAAAGTTAACTATCTCAGCCGTATTATTTTTCAAATAGACCAGCTGGGAGGCAGGAAGAGTGGATGATTTTCCATAAGCGGAGATAAACTCCCCTATTATCAACTCTGCCTGAGATTTAATACCCTCAATAACCGGCACACCTGCAACATATTCCAATATAAAAAATAACAAGAGGACGGCAAACCATGGTCCCAGCAGGGTCCAAAGCCCAATCTTTCTGGCATTCCACCCTCTTGATACACACTCGCCAAAAAGAATTCCGACTCCTACAAAATAAGCAAAATAGAGAACTTCAGCGGCCCCGATTCCGGGGGCACCAAAAATCGACGCAAGAACTAGAGACAGTACGGCAAGAGAGGAGACATAATAACCCGTCTTTCTGCCAAGCCTTGAAAACGCATAAAATATCGGAATTGGAGTGGCAAAGACAAGTACGCCACTCACGTAGATGAATATTGCTGCAACAAACGATATTATAGCTTGTTTGAACATCTTATTGAAAACGGGAGATCCTTCGCTCCTTAAACTTCGTTCAGGATGAGCCCCGGCATATTATAAAAGAAAAACTACCCGAGGGCTCACATAACCTGCGTCGCGGTGTAGGGTACAATAGCAAGTTGTCTGGCTCTCTTGATTGCTATTGTGATATCTCTCTGATGCTTTGCGCAGAGACCGGCATATTTTCTCGAGATGATTTTCCCACGCTCACTGATGAATGGCGCCAGGAATCTTCCCTCTTTGTAATCAATCTTTAATTCCTTATTCACGCAATATCTGCACCAGCGTTTGCCTTGAGGAACCCCGAATTTGAAGCCCTTCTTTTTCTTCTTGTCTTTAAAATCTTTTTTCATCTTTCTCGGCATATTCAAACTCCTCCTTAGTCGTCATTATATTTGTTTGTTGTTGGCGGCGCATCTTTTGCCATAGCAGCTTTTGCGGCCAGTTTTATAGCTTCCTCTTCCAACTGTTTCCTTCTTGCGTCCGGGTCTATAGTATCAGCCAGCACAACAGTCAGATGTCTCAGCACCTTTTCATTATATTTCAGATAACGCTCAATCTCGGCCACAACAGCACTTTCGGCATAGAAATCCAGACTGGCGTAGATACCCTTGGTCTGCTTTTTCAGTCGATAGGCCAGAGCCTTTCTCCCTATGTTTTGCGAGTGCAGGACATCTCCATTGTTCTTTTTGATGATCTCGCCGATCTTGCCGATCGTCTGATCAACATCCGCATCGCTTAGTGATTGCTCCAAAATATAAGTTGTTTCATACTCCCTCATCTTCTGTATCCTTTCTATTATATAATTCCATTGCCCTGTTTGGGCCATCTTTAAAAAATATTTTCAATGCACTAGCAGCTTTATTAACAATTTCTTCTAATTTAGAGGCCTCCGCTTTCGAAAAGTTACACAGAACATAATCCTCTGAAGCCTGTTCGGTCGGCGGACGACCGATACCAATCCGCAAGCGCCAGAAGGCCTTTGAGCCTATATTGTCAATGATTGACGAGATGCCATTGTGACCGCCTGAACCTGCCTCAAATGTAAACTTCATCCTGCCAAATTCAATATCCAAGTCGTCATGAACCACCAGAGTGTTCACACCATCCACTTTAAAATATCCCGCAAAATCTCTGACCGCTTCTCCGGATAAATTCATGAACGTCTGAGGTTTGACAACTATGACTTCCTCTTCATTAATATTTACTTTCTCAAAGAACGACGAAAATTTCTTCTTGCCGATTTCAATCTTCAACTCGTCGGCAAGCACATCCACAATCATGAAGCCCAAATTGTGGCGGGTCTTAGAATATTTCTGACCCGGATTGCCGAGTCCAACTAATAACTTCATTAGTTATTTCTTCTGTTCAGACTTCTTATCGCCACCGGCGGGCTTGGCACCTTGAGCAGGTTTAACACCCGCAGCCGGAGCGGCACCCGCAACCGGTTTCGCGCCTGGAACAGCACCTGCAGCACCTGCGGCCGGAACAGCACCTGCGACACCTTCAGCCGGGACAGCCCCTTCAACGCCCTCAACTGCCACCACAGGAACAACTTCCTCTTCCTTCGTCGGTGCCACAACTGAAACAATGCTGAAATTTATATCATGTGCACATTCAGCACCTTCCGGCAGTTTAACATCGTTAATATGTAAGCCGTCTCCAATATCCAACTCTGAGATATCAATAACGATGCTCTCGGGTATATTGGTCGGGAGGCATTTGATTTCAAGCTTACGTCTGGAGACAACAAGGACTCCACCCTCTTTAACACCCTTCGACTTCCCACCGAACTCAAGAGGAACCTCAATGGTGATCTTCTTTGACAGGTCAACTGTCTGGAAATCAATGTGAGTAAATTTTCTGCTGATCTGATGCGCCTGATAATCGCAAATTCTGGAGACCGTTTTTTCGCCGCCATCAATGGCCAAATCGACCAGAATGTTCATGCCGGCGTGTGTAGAGACCGCCTTCTCAAGCTCTTTGGCGTTGACTGCCAGATTAACGTTCTTGTATCCCTTTCCATACAAAACTCCGGGGATCATTCCTTCATTTCTCAACTTCTTTGAGCCACCCTTGCCTTCATTTCTCTTTGTTGCATTAATTTCTACTCTTTCCATAATTCTGACCTCTTTCTATAATTTATACAAAAAGTGATGATACCGAATCTGCCTCGTGGATCCTGCTAATTGCATCTCCAAGAAGCCTTGCCACAGATAAAATCTTTATCTTCTTTGAACTTCCTTTGAAGTTAATTGTATTTGTAGCAATAAATTCCTCCAATGAGGAATTTTCAATTTTTTCAATAGCCGGCCCTGAAAGCACAGGATGCGTTGCGCACGCATACACCTTTGTTGCGCCCTCCTTTTTCAGAGCTTCCGCCGCCTTCACAAGTGTTCCGCCTGTATCAACCATGTCATCAATAATCACTGCAACTTTCCCATCAACTTCACCGATGATATGCATAACCTCTGACACATTCGGCGAAGAACGACGTTTGTCTATCAAGGCCATCGGCACCGTTAGCTTCTTTGCATATGCCCTTGCTCTCTCTGCACCGCCGACATCCGGAGAGACTATCACTACGTTATCCATGATATTCTCTTTTATATACTCAAGGAGAACGGGTGTTGCAAAGAGATGATCCACAGGTATATTAAAGAAACCCTGAATCTGCCCGGCATGTAAATCTACCGCCAAAACCCTGTTGGCGCCCGCCGCCGTGATCAGATCCGCAACCAACTTGGCACTGATCGGAGTCCTTGGCTGAACCTTTCTCTCCTGCCTTCCATAACCATAATACGGCACCACTGCCGTGATTCTCTCAGCGCTGGATCTCTTGAACGCATCAATCATGATCAAGAGCTCCATCAAGTGCTCATTCGCAGGATTCGATGTCGGTTGAACAATAAAAACATCCATGCCGCGAACATTCTCGCCAATCTCAACCCACGTTTCGCCATCCGCAAATCTCTTCACTTCGGCCTTGCCAAGAGGGATCTTCAAATACTTCGCGATCTCTTCGGCCAAAGACCTGTTTGCGTTGCCGGAAAATATTTTCAAATCTTTAAACGTCGGCATATTTTTTCCTCAATGCTGGGGAGGATGGATTTCCCCTCCGCGCTTCCGCGCTCCGGGGACTTCCTCGGCGACCACGCTTCGCGCGGTGCCCTCCTCGGTCGCGACCAGTCCACCTTTCGGTGGACGGTTCTCATCTCAAACCTTCAGCAAGAGAACGTTCCCCAAGAAGGGAAACATTCTCTTGCTGGGGAGGATGGATTTCCCCTCCGCGCTTCCGCGCTCCGGGGACTTCCTCGG
>CAZTCA010000112.1:0-4809 GCA_964612405.1 uncultured Pseudomonadota bacterium | reverse complement strand
AAAAAGGACTGCAAAAATATTGTGTAATTACAATAGGTTATACTGGTTTAGGGGCCTCTTTTTTCCTAAATACGCTGGCTATGGATTTATTTGAGAAGACCAACAGAAAACCCAATATGAGCATCGGAATTCCCGGAATCAGCGGAAATATCATCCCGATCAGGCCAAGGATGATCGTAATAAGCCCAATTCCGATTCTAAACAATCGGCCGATTCCACCTTTGTGATACCACCATACCATTAGAGAGAGAACCAACCCGCCAAAAACCCAACCGCCCAGGATATCAGTTGTCCAATGGACGTCCAGATAGATTCTTGAGATGCCGATCAGAAAAATAAGAATTCCGAAGAGTGAATATATTCTCATTTTCCTGTTCGGATATTTTTCCGCCAAAAACATTGCAAGAGTTCCGTACACGGCCACGGATATCATTGCATGTCCGCTTGGGAAACTTAAACTATGTTCTTCAACAAGAGGTATCCAAAGATCGGGCCTCGGGCGGTCGAAAGCGCGCTTTAAAAAAAATGAACTGAGCCCTGACATAATTCCGGAGAGCACCACTATGTGAGATTTATGTAGTTCAAAACGGAAGAGAAGAAAAATTGAGGCGATGACAATGACAATTGTCAAAAACGAGCCTGATCCAACAGTCGTAATGGATTTAAAAATAAAATCCAGCCACGGCGTAGAAAAAGAGTGAAACCAGTTGGATATTGCAATTTCAAAATTCATTGGGGGATAGGTTATCACAGACGGAAAGATTGACAACCCAAAAAAATTATTCAGACAGCAGGGCGAATAGGCTGGTATTATAGAGCTCAATTATAGACTCAATCCACTCTGGCATTTGAAGCGTGTAGTAAATTCGACCGTCTGAAGTGGCGCCCATGATATTTATCATCCCGCCATAGAACTTTCCGGTGGAGGAAGGCTTGCCGCTGATCGCGTATAAAACAAGGGCCTCGGCCAAAATTCTATCACCTTCCATGTATTTGCCGATATTTATCAGTCTAAATTTCCGATGCATATCAGTCATATCAATCTCTTCGGCAATCTCCGGGATATTTCTCAACTCCTGATTATAAAATTCAGGACGCGTCTGTCGGATGACACGCAAAATACGAACCCTCTCCTTGACAGGTAGCCAGCTAAACAAGTTTATCAGATCGTTCGCGCCAGTTTTCAGATAATTTGCTATCATATAGTATTCAAGGCAGTACATAGTAATAAATAGCGAAAAAATGGCATACACTTCCGCCCATCACAAAGAAGTGCCATATCATGTGATGATAGGGGAGTCTCTTCCATGAAAAGAAGATGACTCCGAGCGTATATAAAAGTCCTCCGGCGACAAGCCACGAGACTCCGGTGGCAGAAATTGACATCAGAAGGGGTTTTATTGCGGCCATTATCATCCACCCCATAACAATGTAGATAATAGTTGAAACGACTCTTCGTCTTCCCACAATAAATGTTTCAAAAACAACCCCGATAACGGCCACTCCCCAAATTATTCCAAAGAGTGTCCATCCAAGCGCACTTCTGATGCTTACAAGTGCAAACGGCGTATATGTTCCGGCGATTAAAATGTAGATAAAGGCGTGATCAAGAATGGCAAAGAGCCTTCCTGCTCGCGTGAATATCAGGCTGTGATATAAAGTAGATGAAAGATATAAGAGTATCAAGGCCGATCCATAAATACTAAAACCTAAAATGCGCCACGAGTCACCCTTTCTAACAGCAAGAGATACGAGAATGCTCAGCGCCACAATGCTCAACAGCGCGCCCATCCCGTGAGTGATGCTGTTGGCTATCTCTTCGCCGGTAGACTCCGCATCATTTTCGATTTTGTATTTTGTCCGCTTTATTTTCTGATAGATGCCCATAACATTGCAATCGTAAGTGGTACTGCCGCGGCCCATTTCAGCCACACAGGAATCATTTCATGTGCGTGGCTTGCCGCCACCTGAATATCTATCCCCAGCCACGAATACAACTGATTTAATATAAGCCCCAAGATAATCGCACAAACCGCGATCGAGACAACGTAAATTATAGCACTTCTTTTTCCGAGCATCTTTGCGATTACAGTCAGTGAAGCGGCATTGGTTGCCGGACCGACAAGCAGGAATACGAGCGCGGCGCCCGGATTCAAACCCTTTAAAATCAGCGTTGCCGCGATCGGCGTTGAGGCCGTTGCGCATACATAAAGCGGAAGGCCGATGCCCAGCATTATGAAAAGTGATAAAACTCCACTGCTTAGATAATTTTCAATAAATGATGCCGGCATAAGAAAGCTGATTGCGCCGGAGATCAGGATTCCGACCAAAAACCAGCGGCTGATATCTTCGAGTAATTCTACGAACGCAAATCTCAACCCACCCTTCAACTTTTCTGTAAATGAATGGTGCTGACTAGTTGATAGCCTGTCCCGAGCCGCGTCGAGGGATTGCTGGTTGCTGGTTGCTGGTGATTCATGGTTATGGCAGTGCAAACATTCCACCTCTTCGGCTTTTGCTGTCTCTTCTCTTTCACCAAATATTATCTCGCCGATGCCGGCAACGAGTCCAGTGATAAAAGCCGCAATAGGACGAAAGATCGTCATTGTGAGATCAATCAGGCCATATGTGATGGCAATTGAATCAATGCTCGATTCGGGAGTCGTGATCAAAAATGAAATAGTCGCGGGTTTACTTGCTCCCTGTTTTCTTAGGGCCAGCGCTGTTGGCACAACACCGCAGGAACAAATTGGAAGAGGGATGCCGAAAAGAGTTGCCAGAAGGACAGACTTGATGTTCCTCCCGCCGATATATTTGACTATCGATTCGCTGGAAATGAAGGCACGTATCAATGCCGCCGCAACGAAGCCGATCAAGATAAAGAGGCTCGCGTCAAGCATTACCTGCCACGAAGATTCAAGAATACCTATTATCCAGTTCATAATATTCCCCTATTTTACACTTCTTTGTTTCCATAGCAAGTATATTGCCGGATAGACTAAGAGTTCCATTGCAAAGGACGTAAAAATTCCTCCAACCATCGGTGCCGCGATTCTCTTCATCACATCTGCTCCGGATTCAGTTGTTGCCGCCCACATGATTGGGAGGAGTCCTACAAAAGTTGTGCCGACCGTCATCATCTTCGGACGGATTCTCTTGACCGCACCATGCATAATAGAATCTTTAATTGCTGTTATTGATTTTATGCCGCCTTCTCTTTTCTTTCTTTCATAAGCCAAATCTAAGTATAGAAGCATTACGATGCCAGTCTCTGCATCGACTCCCGCTAAAGCGATTATTCCGACCCAGACTGCGATACTCATATTGTATCCGAGAATAAAAAGAAGCCAGAATGCTCCAACCAAAGAGAAGGGGACAGCTAGAAGAACGATTCCGGTTTTAACCCACGAGCGCGTATTAAAGTATAGGAGCAATAGAATTATAAATAGTGTGAGCGGAATAACCATTAAAAGTCTTTCTCTGGCTCGCATCATATATTCATACTGTCCGCTCCATGAGAGATAATAACCGGCAGGCATCTCAAGTTCTTTGGAGACTATTTGCTTTGTATTTTTAACATAACTTCCGATATCGTATCCTTCATTTAGATCAACATAGACCCATCCGGTCAACATTCCGTTTTCGTCTTTGATCACGGGCGGGCCGGATACGATTTTGATATCTGCAAGTTCACCAATCGGAATTTGTTTCATTCCTGAAACAGGGACAAAAACGCGTTTCAATTTTTCGATATCATCTCTAAGGCCTCTTGCGTATCTGACATTAACGGGATAGCGCTCACGTCCTTCAATTGTGGTTGTTATATTTTTTCCACCGATTGCAGTTTCAATTATTTCTTGTGCGTCGTCTACAGAGAGTCCATATCTCGCTATCTGATCGCGTTTGATATTAAAATCTATAAAGTGCCCGCCGGTCACACGTTCGGCATAAACACTTCTTGTGCCATCAATATTTGTAATTATCGATTCAAGTTTTTTGCCGATAGTTTCAATCTGCTCTAGGTCCGCTCCGAATATTTTAATTCCAACAGGCGTTCTGATGCCGGTTGTGAGCATGTCTATACGTGTTTTGATCGGCATGACCCAAGCGTTTGTTGTGGCTGGAAGTTTTAGTTCTTTGTCGAGGTCAGCAATTAATTTTTCCCATGTTCTTTGTTTGTATTCCGGCCAGTGATTCCTTAGAAAAACTTTTAACCACGATGGAGACCAGGAAGAATACCATCTTTCATGATATACTTTCGGCCATTCTTTAGGTGGCTTTAATTTGATAGTTGTTTCAACCATTGAAAGCGGGGCAGGGTCTGTTGCTGTTTTTGCGCGTCCTGTTTTTCCAAAGACTCTTTCGACCTCGCCAAACTGACTGATTAATTTATCTTGCGTGTGTAGCCACTGTTTCGATTCCTCAATTGAAATTCCAGGCAATGTCGTTGGCATGTATAAAATATCGCCTTCATTGAGTGGTGGCATGAACTCAGAACCAAGCTGTAAATATACAGGGACAATGCTCATTATAATTACCGCGGCGATGATTATTGTCTTTTTTGCGTTACTAAGAACCCAATGAAGTATTGGAGTATATATTTTGAATAGAAACCTACTGACTGGATGTTCTTCTTCAGAGTGAATTTTGCCTGCCCAGAAAAAATTTACAATCTTAGAGAGGCGTTTTGATTTAATTTTTAGAGGATTTGTCGGTTTCAAAAACCACTGCATTAATGCCGGCACCAGTGTGATTGCCAAAATCGCAGCAAAGAACATTGAAAAATTCTTAGTAAACGCCAACGGTTTA
>CAZTCA010000111.1:0-4847 GCA_964612405.1 uncultured Pseudomonadota bacterium | reverse complement strand
AGATCTTTATACTAATCGAGAGATAAATTCAGACAAGGGGGCATTGATGACCAAGCCGATGTGGAAACCGTCCGATGAAAGAATCAAGAATACAAACATGTATAAGTACGCAAGCTTCGTAAATGAGCGCTTCAATAATAACTTCAATGATTACGGTCAGTTATACCAGTGGTCTATAGATAATCTCTCCGACTTTTGGGGATCTGTTTGGGACTTTTTGGATCTGAAATATTCAAAAAAATATGACGATGTGTTGATTGATGGAGATAAAATGCCCGGCGCAAAGTGGTTTAGTGGCGCCAAATTGAACTTTGCGGAAAATTTATTGCGATTCAGGGATGATCACACGGCCATCATGTCCAGAGGAGAAGATGGAAAGACCATAAAGATCACCTATAAAGAGTTATATGATCGCGTCGCCCGTCTTGCAAAATCCATGAGGGGGATGGGCGTCACCAAGGGGGATCGCGTCGCCGGATTCATGCCAAACATTCCGGAGTCTATAATTGCAATGTTGGCCGCGACCAGCATTGGCGCACTATGGTCATCTTGTTCGCCTGATTTTGGAATCAAAGGCGTCTTGGACCGCTTTGGCCAGATCAAACCCAAGCTTCTATTCACCGCAAACGGTTATTCTTATAACGGAAAAAAATTCGATTCGCTGGAGCGCATTTCCAATATTTTGAAAGAACTGCCATCGGTACAAAAGGTCGTGGTTGTCCCCTATACAGAAGAGAAGCCGAATATCAGCAATGTTCCAAACGGCGTATTGTATGACGATTTTGCATCAAAAGAGGACGGTCTCAAAATCGAATTTGAAAAACTCCCCTTCGAACATCCGTTATACATAATGTATTCCTCCGGAACTACCGGACTCCCCAAATGTCTGGTCCAGAGTGCGGGCGGGATACTCATAAACCAGTTGAAGGAGTTAAAACTTCATACCGACCTGAAACGTGAAGATAATATTTTCTATTTTACAACATGCGGATGGATGATGTGGAATTGGCTTGTCTGTTCGCTCGCACTCGGCCCCACGGTCATGCTCTTTGACGGCTCACCGTTCTACCCGAATGCAGGCGCGATGTTTAAATACGCAAGTGAAGAGAAGATGACAATATTTGGGACAAGCGCCAAATATATTGCGTCTGTCGAAGCTGACGGTCTGAAACCTGCCAAAGAATTTGATTTGAGTGGCCTGAAGGCAATGCTCTCAACCGGCTCTCCCCTTGTTCCGGAGAGTTTCGACTTTGTATACCGCGACATTAAACAAGATATATGTCTTTCATCAATTTCAGGCGGGACCGATCTGAACGGATGTTTCGCGCTCGGAAATCCGATAGGCCCGGTCTATCGCGGTGAACTACAATGCAGAGGTCTGGGTATGAAGGTCGAGGCCTTTAACGAGAGCGGGAAACCGATTCTTGAGAAAGAGGGCGAATTGGTTTGTACTGCACCGTTTCCATCAATGCCGATATATTTCTGGCAGGATGAAGATGGGAAGAAATATCATAAAGCCTACTTTGATACCTATCCAAACGTGTGGAGACACGGTGATTATATAACAATTACAAAACATGGCGGTGTTATTATGTTGGGTAGATCTGACGCAACTCTAAACCCTGGAGGAGTCAGAATCGGTACGGCAGATATATACCAGTTGGTCGAAACCATCGATGAGGTAAAAGACAGCCTCGTGATTGGACAGAAATGGAAAGATGATGAGAGAATTATTCTATTCGTTAAGCTCAATGACGGAAATGAGCTCTCCGAAGATCTGAAGCAAAAGATAAAGAAGACAATACGCTCCAGCACCTCACCGCGCCACGTACCCGCAAAGATAATAAAGATCGATGACATCCCATACACAATAAACATGAAGAAGGTTGAGCTCGCGGTAAAAAACATCATCCACGGAAAACCTGTTTTAAACAAAGACGCCCTCGCGAATCCAAGCTCGCTGGATCTTTATAAGGATATAAAGGAACTGCAGGAGGATTAATTAGAGCCTGTCGGGAAATGACACTTTCTGTCATTGCGAGGAGCAAAGCGACGAAGCAATCTAGTGTAACTAATTGATTTCACTGGATCGCCACGTCGACCTTCGGCCTCCTCGCGATGACAAGTCGAATTTCCCGACAGGCTCTAATTAAGCGTATTTAAACGTAGAGACGAAGTGCCTCAGCCCGCCCTTCGATTCTTCATCAAAGACGAGGCCGCGAGTCAGGTCTCTCTTCTCATTATATACCGTGTTTACTACATCGGCGACATAATCCAGATGATCCTTTGTATACACTCTTCGCGGTATCGTCAGACGACATAAATCAAGATGCGGACGAATATTTTCGCCAGTGTCCGGATCCCTACCGGCAAGACAGGAGCCAACTTCGACCGCCCTCACTCCGCCCTCTTTGTACAACTCAACTGTCAGGAGTTGTGCAGGGAACTGATCTTCTGGGATTTTTGAGAAAAATAGTCGTCCGTCTAAAAATACGGCATGCCCGCCGATTGGCTTGACTAGAGGAATGCCTTTACCGTCCAAAAGATTGCCAAGATACGCGGTCTGACCTATCCTGTGCGCCAGATAATCTTCTTCCACCACCTCTTTCAGACCCTGAGCCATAGCTTCCATGTCCATTCCACTCATTCCACCGTATGTATAAAAACCCTCGAAGAGAATCTCTCTCGGTTTTAGTGCTTCATACATCTCTTCGTCTTTGACGGCTAAAAATCCACCTATCGGAACAAGGCCGTCCTTCTTCGCACTCATCGTGCATCCGTCCACATATGAAAACATCTTCAAGACTATCTCGCCTATCGTTTTGTTTTTGTAATCGTTCTCGCGCTGTTTTATAAAATAAGTGTTTTCGGCAAATCGGGCGGCATCAAAAAACAATTTCAATTTATTCTTTTTGCAAAATGCGCTCACATCTTTGATATTCTCCATCGACACAGGCTGGCCGCCTCCGGAATTGCAAGTAACCGTTATCAAAACATATGATATCTTTTCTCTTCCATATTTACCAACAACAGATTCGAGCTTGTTAAGATCTATATTGCCTTTAAACGGATGATCGATCCTTGCGTCTCGGCCTTCGTCGATTGTACAATCTATGGCTCGGCCTTCACGAAATTCGATGTGCGCCTTAGTGGTATCAAAATGTGTATTACCGGGAACGATCTGACCCTTTTCAACTAATTTATGATCGAGAACCTGTTCTGCGGCACGCCCCTGATGGACAGGTACAACAAACGGCATCCCCATAATGTCTTGAATGGTCTTCTCTAATCTGAAAAAGGATGATGATCCTGCATATGACTCGTCCCCCACCATAATCCGCGACCACTGCTTTGTGCTCATTGCGCCGGTTCCGGAATCAGTTAATAAGTCGATATAAACATCTTCACTCTTCAGCCTAAAGACATTTAGACCTGCCTCTTTTATCTTTTTTTCGCGAACATCACGCGGGAGCAGTTTGATAGGTTCTACAGTTTTGACTTTATAAGGTATAAAGGGTCTGACCATTCTCGCCTCCTAGTGTATGCCGTCAATATCAAGAATGGTCTGCTTTTGCAAGTGTTGTAATAGATTGTTAATTTTTCAATTTCTCTTGTTATTTATTCAATAGATGCATATTTAAGTCGTCGGATCGTAACGGGGGTATTTATGCCGATTTCTAAGAAAATATCCGAAGACATGAACAGGGCTTCGTGGATCAGGAGGATGTTTGAAGAGGGGATAAGGCTCAAAAAAGAATTTGGGCCTGAAAATGTCTTCGATTTATCTTTAGGTAATCCGGAGATTGATCCACCGGCCAAATTTTATGAGGTCTTGAAGAAACTTGTCACAAATCCCAAAAAGGGGATGCATCGATATATGCCGAATTCGGGTTATCCGGAAACCAGAAATGCAATTGCAACTCAATTAAACAAAGAGTCAAAAATTAAATTTAACGGATCTAATGTCGTCATGACTTGCGGCGCGGCCGGAGGTCTAAATGTAGTTTTAAAATCCATTCTCAATGAGGGAGAGGAAGTTATTATCCTATCGCCCTACTTTGTTGAGTATGTTTTTTATATAGATAACCATGGCCTGAAATGTAAAATTGTGGAGACTGATGAAAATTTTCTTCCTGACATCGAAAAACTGAATAAAGAAATCGGCCCAAACACAAAGGCTCTTTTAATCAACACTCCCAATAACCCCACCGGCGTTGTTTATGATTCAACCGTTATGAAGGCTCTTTCCGATCTTCTAAAGAAGAAATCTAAAGAATATGGCTCGCAAATCTATCTGATTCTGGATGACGCATATCATAAGCTGGTCTATGACGGAGCCGAAACACCGTGTCTCTTTGATTATTATCCGCAGAGTATTATGGTTGCTTCGTTTTCAAAAACACTCTCTATTCCGGCAGAGAGAGTTGGATATATTGCAGTGAGCCCTGAATGCGCCGACCATGATGAAATTATGGGTGCGCTCGCTTTTTGCAACAGAACTCTCGGATTCTTGAACACGCCTGCCATCATGCAACATATTATTACTGAGGCCGCAGATGCTATGGTCGACATTTCAATGTATCAGAAAAAGCGCGATTTTATTTACAAGCACCTAACCGAAATCGGCTATGAGGTTATGAAGCCAAAGGGTGCGTTTTATATCTTCCCCAAAACGCCAATCGCTGATGACATTCTCTTCACACAAAGGCTGGCAAAAGAGAAAGTTCTGGCCGTCCCCGGTGCGGGATTCGGCCGCCCCGGATACATGAGAATATCTTTTTGTGTTGAAGATCGAGTTTTGGAAGGCGCTATCACCGGTCTCACCAAAGCGTTCGGGACTAAATAAT
>CAZTCA010000110.1:0-4871 GCA_964612405.1 uncultured Pseudomonadota bacterium | reverse complement strand
TTAAGAAATCATGGGGGATGGGTATCTTTTTGAGAAAAATGTCAAAGGATTGACGGACTTTTGGGGACCGCCACTAAGAGTGGTTTTGCCAATTACCGCCATCAAGGGCGTTGACTGTAGCAAGCTGGTCATGTAGCTTCCCCGCGCCATGAACAACACCTTCAAACATTACGCGAGACGCATCAAAAACGACGCGAAAGATCTGCGCACCTATCTGGAGCTGACCTTTGAGGGAGATGTTGTTGAGAAAGAGACAGACTTCACAAAGAAAGTTCTGAAGCCTGTTTTACTCCTGCACGGTTTCGGAACTACGCGCAAAAGCGTCTCAATTCTTGAGGGGCGCTTGAGAGATGACAAATTTGATGTCTTCTCGATGGATCTTGGCGGATTCATGGGAAGGTTTAATACGCGCGGAATAGATACACTTGCCGAAGTTGTTAAAGAAAAAATAGAATTACTTCAGGAGAAATTTCATATCGGAAAAATTGCGATTGTCGGCCATTCAAAAGGGGGGTTGATCGGCAGATATTACGTAACTTTTCTTGGCGGAGATAAAAATGTTCACACGCTGATCACGCTTGGCACTCCGCACGGCGGGAGCTGGCTGGCGCTCTTTGCAAGCCTCACCGTTGTCGGCATTGTTGCAAGAAGTGTTTGGCAGATGATTCCTTATTCGCGATTTATGAAGCGGCTCAATGGAACACTAATTCCTTCGAGCGTGCGCACGTTTTCAATCTATTCAACGGATGATACCGTGACGTCGCCGGAAAAAGGGAAATATAATTTTCCGGCCGGCACGACACATATTAAAAATATTCAACTCGAAGGATATACGCATACAGATTATCTGGTGAAAACGGGAGTGTATGAAGTTGTGTTCAACTGTTTGAACGTTTGAGCAGTTCCAGCCGTTCCAGCCGTTTCAGCAGTTTCAGCAGTTTCAGCAGTTCCAAACGTCTAGCGATTTTCGATCACTCTCTTCCACTTAAGGCGCGTGAAGATCGCGGCTACGACGAGAGTTATCACAATCCATCCGATTCCGATAAATACAAGAACATCCGTGGAGTAGCCACCATATGGAGTCTCGAGATTTTTGAGGATATCGATCGTCAGCAACACGCTCAACACCAGGGGTATCCAGATGCTGACGACATAGACCCACCACTTGCCAAGTTTGTTTTCTCCGGAACTGTTTATATGTTCCTGCAACTTGGTCGCTCTATAAATCCATGCAATCAGAATTGTCTCAACAAGTCCGGCAACCAAAAGACCATAATGGTTCAGGAAATAATCGACAATGTCGATCCAATAGAGCCCCGCGTCGGATGCAAATATCAGACTCCCAAAAAATCCCAAAATGCACGAAATTGTCACAACAGTTTTTCGCGGCCAACCGAATTTGTCAATCAAGCCTGAAATGAGCGCCTCCAGAATCGAGATAGCAGATGTCAGACCGGCGAAGATCAACGCCAGAAAAAATAGAATACCAAATACATTTCCGCCAAACGGGAGCTGATTAATAATCTGAGGATATGTCACAAACGCAAGACCCGGGCCACCCTTTGCCACCTCATTCACCGGCACACCGCTCTTCATCGCCATAAATCCAAGAGTGGCAAAGACTGCAAATCCGGCAAAGACTTCAAATCCGCAGTTTGAAAAACAACTGATGAGCGCGTTTTTCTTTATTTCAGAACGGGCAGGGAGATAGCTCGCATATGCCATCATAATGCCCATGCCCAATGAAAGCGTAAAAAATATCTGACCGAATGCATCAACCCAAACACCCGGGCTCTTCAGCGTCTCAAAATTTGGATAGAGATAGGCCCTGATCCCCTCTCCCGCACCGGGAAGAGAAATGCTCCAGACTACCAGCACAATCATGATTATAAAGAGTACCGGCATGAAGATGATACTCGCAAACTCAATCCCCTTTGCAATGCCGCGATAGATGAAGAACCAGATAATAAACCAGACAATAAAAACACCTACCAGCGCCGGAATCTGAATTCCGCTGATATCAAACGGAGAGGCGGAGATGTTCAGAAACTGTTGCTCAAAAAATGCGCCGGTGTCTGGGCCCCACGCAAGATCAAACGAATATGTCAGGTAGTTCATACACCAGCCTAATACAACGCTGTAGTATAGAAGAATCCCCAAACTGACGAACGTCACGATCCACCAGCCGCCAAATTCCCAGCGTCTCTTGACGCGGGCAAAAACCAGAGGGGTTGATCCACGAAGACAGTGTCCAATACCCTGCTCCATCATCATTAACGGAATTCCAACTGAGATAAGTGCAATAAAATATGGTATTAGAAATGCGCCGCCGCCATTTCTATAAGCAAGATACGGAAACCTCCAGATATTCCCCAAGCCGACTGCCGAACCGATCACTGCCAACAAAAATCCCGTACGTGATTTCCACTGTTCCCGATTCTTTGTCATTTAAAATATCTCCTTTGCAGGACTGCAACAAATTCAGATGCAACAAGTAATACGTTCGCAAGGTAATATATCCAAAGAACGGTCACAACAAGGACTGCAAGTGACCCATACACAATGCTGTATCTGTTGAATGAATGCGCAATGTACCACGTGAAGACAAGCTTGGCAACAACAAGCCCAACGGCAAAGAGCACGCCCCCCGCCGCCGCAAACCTGAATTGCACGTGATGATTCGGAATGATTATAACAGCGGCAATAAATGAAATCATAGACAGAATGCCAAAAAAGAATCTGCTCTTGGCGATTGCGCTCAACGGGACACCAATGTGATAATGCATCAGCGCCGTCTCAAAAAAATGGACCATCGTCGGCAGAAAGAAGAGAATTGCAACAACAAAGAGAAACAGGACGGCAATGAGTTTGGAATGAAAATAATTTCTCCTCTTCTCCGCCTCAAATACTTTATCCAGCGATTTTTCAATGCTTGAAAATAGTAACGTTGAAGCAAAAAGGAGCGCAAATATACCTGTCCAGCCGAGTCCGGACTTTACCGCAATTATTCCGTTGAGGCTCCTTGCCAACTGATTTCCGCCTTTTGGGAGAATACTCGTCACGGACTCTATTATCTCACCGACGAGGGTCTCCGATCCGCCAAGAACGAAACCGGCAACTGAAGTTGTTATCATGAGAAGCGGAATGATTGAGAGTATTGCAAAAAAAGAGATGTTTGCGGCAAGGGAATTTAGTTCGTGATCTCTATATGAGCTGAACAGTGATTTAATTATGTTCATTTGCGGCCTTTGAATTTCAGTCTGATCGGAACTCCCTCTCCAAAGAGATTCTGTAATTTATTAATTATATATCTCTTATATGATTCCGGAATCCCCTCCGGATAGTTCGTAAATATAACAATGGTTGGCGGCGCTGTCTTCACCTGAGTTGCATAAAACAATTTTACCGTTTTCCCCCTGTACGCCGGAATATTATGACTCTCTTCAACGCCCTCAAGAAAATTATTCAACTCAGATGTTGATAATTTCTTCGAAAGAGAAGTACGCAGGCCCTCCACTGATTTGAAAAGATCTCTTACATTTTCCCCTGTTGAAGCAGATATACACAAAAAAGGCAGTCTGTGCAAATTTAAAAGTTTCCAATTGAAATACTCCTCATACTCCTTTTCTTTATTTTTCGCTAGATCCCACTTATTCACCGCCACAATGATCCCTCTCCCCTCATTATAGATATAATCAATGAGAGATGAATCGTGATGTGTGATCCCGACACTTGCATCTATCATCATGATGACGATATTCGCACGTTCAATTGCGCGAAGCGTTTTGATGGTTGAAAACTTATCAAGCGTTTCAATGGTGCTACTCTTCTTTTTTAGACCGGCCGTATCGACAAAGACATAATCCCTGCCAAACATCTTTATCTCCACATCGATTGAGTCGCGCGTCGTCCCCGCGGTTTCATGCGCAATCACTCTCTGTTTGCCGGCAAGAAAATTGATCAGCGTCGATTTGCCGACATTGGGGCGGCCAACAACTGCAATTCGTGCGTTGGTGCGTTGGTGCGTTGGTGCGTTGGTAATTGTTTTGGGGAAATATTTTATAACTTCATCTAACAAGTCATCAACGCCGATGCCGTGCTCTGAAGATATTGGAATCAGCTCATCTGAGAGTCCGAGTTCATAAAATTCGGAGAGGTTAAAATCTCTTTTACCGCTTGCCTCATTGACTTTATTGACCGCGTAAATGACCGGCTTGTCAGATTTTCTCAGGAGCTCGATGATTTCGCGATCTGTATGTGTAGGGCCCTCTCTACCGTCTAAAATACAGACAACAACATCTGCTTCATCGACCGCCATGAGTGTTTGGTCTCTCATGCAAGCTTCGAGAGACTTGGTCGTGCTCGGAGCGAGGCCGCCCGTGTCAATCGCGATAAAATCGTGACCACACCAGTCTGCCACAGCATAATGGCGGTCACGCGTCACCCCCGGAAAGTCATTCACCAGGGCCTTGCGCTGACCGATCAGGCGGTTGAAGAGCGTCGATTTGCCGACATTTGGGCGGCCTATGATTGCTACGACTGGTTTCATCTGGTTCGTTGGTTCGTTGGTGCGTTAGTAAAAACAAAAGACTATATGGAGCTCGGGGACATGTACTAAATCAAGTACATGTCCCCGTGTGGCGGGGGACAGGATCGAACTGTCGACCGGTAGGTTATGAATCTACTGCTCTAACCACTGAGCTACCCCGCCTTAGAATGCCTTAACGAGCTTTAGCGAGTTTAGGCATTCTTACCCGCCGACGTTTTAGTGGCGGGCTAATTTCATGGCTTCTGCTATTTAAATTTCGTATATTTGTCAACCACTTTCACCGCTTCATAGGGGCTCTTCGACCCTTTCGAAACTTCGTCAA
>CAZTCA010000109.1:0-4877 GCA_964612405.1 uncultured Pseudomonadota bacterium | reverse complement strand
TCGCTTTGCTCCTCGCAATGACAGAAAGTGTCATTTCCCGACAGGCTCCTAGGCTTTTTTATTTTATTTGCATTGTTTCTAAATATATGCATCTGAAATTATAAGACGAGACTGATAAAACGCAACATTATGCGTATTTCTCCTTGACGCTTCGTATAAAAATATGTAAGCGTGGCATATCATCTTGGGGATGATTTCGACACACATCAGTTGTTAACTCTTTGAGGGGGATGTAACTATGGGTTGTCATGGAAGTTCTCCGTTACAGCATTCAACGTTTTGTCAAGAAGTAGAGTCATCAAAAAAGTTTTCTGCCGAACTGAATCCACCACCACTGCCTGAGCCGCTAAAGATAAATTTTAAGCTTCCGCCGGTCTGGTTCATGCTGAGCATTTCATATAACAAAGCACCATTAATCGGAACTATTTGGAGTCATGCCAATTTACCCGTCGGTGAAGAGAATGCGGGGTCCGCATTCGGTGGTGAAGCTTCGCGTGATGACGAGTCGTACGCATTTAGCGAAACCGGTCGGTGGAGTGAGGAAATTAATTGGTATTTCGGCATTTGGATTAGTGTGGGTGTCTAGTTCCGATAAAAAGGAGGCCAGATGGCAGTAACACCGATTATCATCAGCGAGGCCCCGGAAAAATACAGACCTTTCCTTGAAAAAGCCGATAATTATGAAGAATCTGATACCCAAAAAGGGGTGCTCAATGCTGAAGAAGAGATTAATAAGGCAATGACTTATGCGTGTACGGAAGATGAAGCGACCCCAAGCGACGAGGCTAATAAAAAAAAATTAGAGAGGTGCTACGAATTTTCAAGTTATGTAGAGGGCAGGGGTTCGGAAACGCCCCAGACTCTTTTTAACGGGAATGTCTCACTGTTCTACCTTGGAAGGGCAAAGAAAGTGTTGGCACGTCTTGATAATCTTGAAAAGAGGATTACGCCTGATGACAAGAGTCGGAAGGAGCGGCTTGAAGCACTTTATGCGCTGGGCACTGTGGCTGCTCTGCAGGCAGAAGACTATAACAAGGCCATTTTTTATTTGGACAAATTAATAGAACTCAATCCCAAGGACCGAGACATCGTGTTAGCGAGGGCGGAATTGCTGATGAAGCTTGCCAAGCCAGATGAGGCAGAACGATTAATAGATGGAGTCCTCAAGGTCGAACCTCAGTATGCAAATGCGCTCTACGCTAAGGGTCTAGCGTTAAACAGTCGCAAAAAATACGAAGAGGCTTTAAAATATTTTGATCAGGTAATCGCACTAAAACCGGAAAATAATGTATTGATTGGCGCTGCACGCCATATGCGTGCTGATGTTTTGTACTTTCTTGATAAAAAAGAAGCATCGCTTAAAGAGCTGGAAGCTCTGGCAACGGAATTTCCATCAGACTGGTTGGTCTTTGAAAGTATGGGGCAAATCCTTTTTGAGTTTGATAGAAATAAAGATACCGTCATGGCTTTTGAAAAATGTTTCGAAGTGTCTGCCAAGCTTGGCCAAAGGACGAGAAACCCAACAACATT
Source organism: uncultured Pseudomonadota bacterium (assembly GCA_964612405.1). Lineage (GTDB taxonomy): Bacteria > UBA10199 > UBA10199 > 1-14-0-20-49-13 > CAZTCA01. Next base: position 3,347 of record CAZTCA010000109.1, on the reverse strand, counting down.
TCTTAGATATGGGATCGTTTTGGAGAGATTGGGAAGGCATGAAGATGCAATTAAACAACTTGATATCGCGCTGGAGCTCCAACCAAAATGGGCAGAGGCTCTAAATGAGAAGTGTGTTGTGCTATTCAATCTTAAAGATAAAGATAAAGCATTCCAATGTATGAAAGAGGTTGTTAAAATCGATCCCAATTATGGTGATGCGTATCGGTTGAAAGCAGCAGTTCTGCGTGTAGAAGGGAAACTTGATGAGGCGCTAAAACTTGTTGATAAGGCGCTAAAACTTTCCCCTGAATCAGGGCATGTGCATTTAGAAAAAGGCAGGATCTTGATGGACCTGAAAATGTTTGAGAAAGCGGTTAAAGAATTTGATGAAGCTATAAAAAGCTCTCCATACTACTTTTTGCCATATGAATTCAAAGCAGCCGCATTGACAAAGCTTCTTCGTTATGACGAAGCTGAAAAAGTTGCACTTCATCTGCTTAAATTGAATCCGGAATCATATATGGCTCACGTTGTAATGGGGGTTGTCGCTATGACACGTGAAGACTCAGAAAATGCGAAGATATATATTGAAAAAGCATTCAAAATGGCCCCTTCGAACCCTATGGTTTGCTTATATCATGGTCTGTTAATGTACATGATCAAGAAACCAAAAGAGGCGCTTGATGAAATTGACAGGGCCATAGGGTTGGGGATGCCTCTAAACGCTCCACAGCACATCATCAGGGGTGAATTGCTGGCTTTGTTTGGCAGAACAGATGAATCGGTCGCTGAGTATAAAGCGGCAATCGCTCAATTGCCCAAAGAGGCCGCTATCTATGAAGATCTTGGTTGGGTGCTAGTCAATGCAGGGAGATTGGATGAGGCGAAGGAGCAATTTGAGAAGATGATAGCATTGGATCCAAAGTCAGCCGGTGGATATTATGGCCTTTCCGGCATTTTTTTGAGGTCTGGTAAATTTGATGAGGCTGAGCGTTATCTGGATAAGACCATAAAACTTAATCCAATGATGCCCAATGCATATTCAGATAAAGGAGTAATCAGGTCTCAACAGGGGAAGGTAGAAGAGGCTATAGCATTCTTTGATGAAGCTATTCAGCAGAATAAGGGACATGAACTTGCCTACAGTAACAAAACGTTTTCTCTCATGCTTCTTCATAAACCGGAGGAAGCTCTCAAAACGGCGGATATTTATCTGGCGATAAACCCCGATTCCGTGGATATTAATTATGCAAAAGGATTAATTTTATCAAAGACCGGTCATTATGCCGAATCGAAGCCTTTCTTTGATAAAGTGCTAAGTGTGGAGCCGGACCATTTGGGGGCGCATTTTATGAGGGGGGTAGCGTTGTCAGAATTTGGCGATTATAAAGGCTCACTTGCAGAGCTGGAGCGTGTTACCCAACTGGACCCAAACAATGCATTGGGATATTTTATCAAAGGCGTTTTATATCTGAATAACATAAAGAATTATGGTGGCGCGACAGAAGCGTTCAAAAAGGCGCAGGGTATAATGCCCAATAACGTTTTCCCGCGTTATTATTTAGCAAAGGCGAGATTTGCTGCGGGAGATTATGATGACGCCCTGACATGGGTTGATTCAACAATCTCAAAGGTGTCGGATATATCGGATCCATTTCTATTGAAAGCAAAGATTTTGTTTTCGATGGGTAAGTATGACGGGGCTCTCGAAGCCCTGAACAAGGCGGTTGATATCGGGAAATTTACCGATCCGAGAATTCCTACAATATCTGAAGGAGAAGTCGATCTCTTGAGAGCCGACGTTAATACCTCAAAAAGGTTTCAGAAAATGCTTCAACGCTACCTTGTTTTTTGTGAGGAGGAGAGAAAGAAGTGCCACAATGATGACGAGGGTTATTGTTTTGGAATACATGCAATATGCGGCGACGAAGTTGTCAAAGTTGTTCCAAAGGAATATATTATTCCGAAAGTCAAGCCGATACAGTTGCCGGGCGGGATGCAATTTGACTGGTTCAACGTGAAACCAGGGAGTATGGATTCGACCAGAGAAAGGCATCCATCCCCAAGCCCCTTCAATCCTCCACAAACTCAATTTCAGTGACACAACTCCCTCGTGCGTGCTCTTTTGTCCGGAGTGTCGGCCAGGTTTTGGGCCTTCTTGAGTGCGGTTTTGAATTTCTTCTTGTCACCTGAATCTTTATACAGATGTGACTGCGTCAATTTTATCCAGAATAGCAGTTCCTGTGTGGCGGGGGTTTCAGACAGATCTTCCGCTTCCTCCAGATGTTCGGCCGCCGCCTCAAAATCCTTCTTCAGACGCAGAACCTCGCCCATCTCAAGATGCGCGCGGCAGTGATATTTTTCGAAAAGTCCTCCGGCCGTTCGCGATCCCTCAAGAAACGAAAGGGCAGAGCTCAAATATTCCTCCGCCTTCTTCAGGTTGCCGATATTTGAATTTATTATACCCAAATTTGCAATACACGATATCGCCTGATCCTCAACACCGATTCGCAAAGAGACATCGAGTGCACGCTCATAGTATTTTACCGCTTCCTCAGAAGCCCCCTGATCGAGGTAGAGATTTCCAAGCCCGTTGTATGCGCGGAAAAGATGTTCAAGATCGTCAGACGATTTTGAATATTCAATCAACGCACTGAAATTTTCCGCCGCCTGTTCATATGAACGGAGCATCCGGTAGCTCTCGGCAAGCATGAAACGGAAACGGGCGATGATTCTCTTTTCATCGGTGTCTTTATAAAATTCAAGTTCACTCTCCAGATAATCAATGGCTTTTTTATATTCACCCTTTTGGAAGTATGAACTGCCGAGGTTGTTGTTGCGAATCGATAGCCTTTCGTTGCGGTTCAAGCCCTCCGCAATCTTTGTGGTACGCTCATAAATTTTCACCGCCTCGTCGACCTCGCCCCTGAAGAAATGGACCTCGGCAAGAAAATTCTCAATTCGTAACTGTTGCGCAGGGGGCATCTCCGCCGCAATCTGGAATGCGGCCTGAAAATTTTTGAAGGCACGGTCATATTTCCGCTGACGGATCAGCGCAATTCCGATGATCTCAAGCGCGGTCACCTTGCTTTTTGCGTCCTGAGTCGTTTCGACATTCTTTGCCAACTCAATCGCCTGATCCGACTTGCCGATCCGGTTGAAGAGTTTTGCAAGATTCAATTCCATCTCCGGCACCGGCCATTTTTTCAGATAAAGCTCTGTGTTCGCGATCGCCTCATAATTCTTCTCTGTCTTGGTCAGTATATTTACAAGCTGGCGCAGGGAGTCTTTTGCAACTTCCGGATCGCTCACCCGGCCCTGGTGATAGAGAAGTTCTGCACTGGATTGCCGCGCTTCGCTCGCAA
>CAZTCA010000108.1:0-4955 GCA_964612405.1 uncultured Pseudomonadota bacterium | reverse complement strand
TATCTTTAAATGACTTCTCCGTCTGATGCGGAAGGCCATAAACAAGATCCACATTTACACTTTTAAATCCTAAACCCCGCGCATTATCTATCAACTCACTAATTTCTTCGAACGCCTGAACTCTTCCGATTGCCTCCTGAACATTTTTAGAAAAATCCTGTACGCCGAGACTGATTCTGTTGAATCCCTGTCTTCTCAGGGTCTTCAACTGCTCAACGCTTGTGACTCTGGGGTCGACTTCAATGCCGATCTCCGCATCTTCACCAATAGTGAAGTGTTTGGAGATATGCTCCCACAGCTTTTCCAATTGTCTAGGTGAAAGAAATGTTGGTGTCCCCCCTCCATAGTGAAGTTGGACCACACCTTTTGCCTGAAGATGATCTTTGACCAGCGATATCTCGCGGCCAACTGCATCTATATATTGATCGGCCGCATCGTTCTGATTTGTTGCAATGGTTGAACATCCGCAGAAGTGACAGCGTTTTTTACAGAAGGGGATGTGAAAGTACAAAGATAGTGCGTTGGTGCGTTGGTGCGTTGGTGCGTTGGTGCTACAAAGAGCGGATTTATAATCTTCCGGGCCGAAATCGGTGGTCCAGACCGGTGCGGTGGGATAACTTGTATAGCGCGGCCCCGGCCGGTTATACTTTTCCAACAAATCTGAAGAGATTGTTACCTTTGTCCCGTTTATGACTGTTTTGAACTTCATCCGTGTTTTACAGTTTCAATGAGGGCCTCAACGCATTCAATTTGTGTCGTTGGAAGGATGCCGTGGCCGAGGTTGATTATGTGCCCATATCGTCCGCGTATCTGGCTCAAGAGTCGCGATGTCTCCTCTTTTACAGCTCCGGGGGAGGTGAGCATTGTCTTCGGGTCGATATTTCCCTGAAGCGCGACCTGACTTCCAATTTTGTCAATTGCGTCTTCCATTGAGGTATCGGGGTCGATCGACACAACGTCGGCTCCTGTTGCCGCAAGCTCCTCCAGGATATGTGAACATTGCCTGCTATATATAATGAAGGGGGCGTCTACTTTTCCGTTGGTGATAATTTCTTTGTTGTATGTTGCTGAAAATGACACAAAGTCCTCTTTTGAGAGTTCTCCTGCCCAGGTGTCGAAGAGTTGGATGACATCGGCACCCGCCTCCTGTTGAAGTTTGACATAATCGGTCACAACCTTGGTTGTTTTATCGAGTAACTGGTGCAGGGACTTTGGGTTTTTGTCGATCCATTCCTCTGCACGATCATCGGTCATGTAATAAGCAAGTGTCCATGGCGATCCGGAGAACCCAATCACAGGAACATCGTTTGGGAGTTTTTTCTTGAGGATCCGAATTGTGTCATAAACAAAGCTGAAGGCCTTTTTTGCATCCACTTTTTTCAGTTTTGCAATTTGGGCAGGCTTGGTGATGGCTGGTGAGAGTTTTGGGCCGCTCCCTTCTTTGAAAGAGAGTTCCATCCCCATTGCTTCCGGAACAAAAAGAATGTCCGAGAAGACGATTACCGCATCCATTCCATATCTTTGCCACGGCTGAAGAGAAACTTCGCAGGCAAGTTTCGGGTCTTTGCACATTTCTGTGAACCCGTGACGGGCGCGAATGAGGCGATATTCAGGAAGATATCTTCCGGCCTGTCTCATCAGCCACACCGGCGGACGATCAACCGGCTTTCTCAGACATGCATTTATGAATCTTTCTTTGGAATTCATGGTTCGGAGGATGTTTATATGCACATACGTTTTATAATGACAAGGAATCTGTATAATGCTAGACAACCTCGTTATACGGCGATTGCAGTTAATAAAACGAATAATTACAATAGGTTACATTTTTATAGCAACTATTTATGTGCAGGACCGATAACTTGATCACAGTCTATTAATATATTTGGAGGTATATATGGTTGATTTTTGTAAGACATGGGTCGGAGGGTTGTCTTTGAATTGGGATCTCCCTTTTGTTTGTGAGGCTTCATTTCAGGATTATATTAATCAGTGCAAGGCAGAGGCCGAAAAATTTCCTGGGATGGAGACGCAGATGGAGGTTGCCCGTGAATCAGGAGAAGATGCCGCGAAGGATGATCCGAATTGTGCCGCTAAAGCAGAAGGCTATGAAGATATATGTGAGTATTTGGGCATCAAGGGGCAGATCTCATATCTAAAATGCTTGAGCGCTAGCTTGCTTAACCAGGCCAATAAGCTGGATCCCGATTATGTGGCTAAACTAAAATCATTTGAAGATGCTCCTGAGCAGGCAAAAAGGAGTGTCATTTCTCAATTAGGACAAAGAGGTTGCCCATCTCGGGATTATGAGAACTTTCGACCAGTAAAGAATGATATAACAGGTCAGAGTTGTAAGACTATCTATGATCAATTGATGGCTGTACGCTTGGAATCAATACCAGAAAAGCCTGCGTTGTTATCTTTCGATGAATTAAAGGAGCAGGGTGATTTTGAAGCAACTAAAATGAAACTGGATGCCCTTTCTGGAAAGTCTGCGCTCTGTCTGGAAGACTATTATGATGATGGCTGTGTTAAGACCGAAAACGGGAATAGATATTTTTTAGGCGGAAGCACTACCCTAAAAGATTTATATGATGCGGCCGGTGTTGTAGGACGGCCGCCACATATGAAAATGTCAGAGGTTTGTATTGCAAGCGGGCTTGGGTATCTATGGAGGCTTAACGATGACGTTACTACTACTATAGGAATTTTAGAGAACGATCTGGCCGAAATGGGTGACGTTGCTAAAGCAATTGAGGCCAAGGAGAGGCTACAGCAGGCAATTGAAACAGCAGTGTCAAATGCTAAAAAGATTATCTCAGAATGCCAGGACGTTGTTGATGAAGCAAAAGGCCTGATCAAAAAAGCAAAGGCCGTGGCCGGCGAAGCTGTTCAGATGACTAAGGTCGTCGCAGCAATGACTGCCCTAGAAACTGCAGTTGGTGTTGTTCAAGAATTGAAAAACACCGCAGACACGCTAGTTGAAAGTTTAAAAACAAGTGAAAGTGAGGTAAAGGTCAAAACTTATGTTAGTGCGTTAAATGACTACAAGGCCAAGATTGAGGCAGCATTCAGTGATGCTGTAAAGGCCCTTCAGAACGTAACGTCTGCGGTTTATGGACTTCCAGTAGATGGAGCAAAAGCCGAGTCCACAGCTCCAGCAGTTGAGTCAAAACCAGCGGCTGAGGCACCTGCAGAGCCGATAGCTCCGCCACCGGCACCGAAACCAGTACCCGAAGTCGCGCCGGCAGCGCCAAAGCCTGTTGCAAAACCGGTCGCAAAACCGGTCGCAAAGCCTAAGGCAGTTGCAAGGCCAGTCGCAAAACCGGTTGCAAAACCGGTCGCTAAGCCTGTTGCAAAACCTGCCGCTAAGCCTGTTGCAAAACCGGCAGCTGACGAAGCAAAATCGGCAAAAAAGTATTGGGATGCGGACTAATCGATATTGATTTCAAAATCTGAAACTACATAACGATCCCCGTCGACATCGGCGGGGATTTCTAGTTTCTTCTCGTGTGTCTTGGCAGGACTTATTCCAACCGAAACCGAAAGCGTGATAAACCCTCCCGGCATTCCGTATGATTCCATCGCAAATTCACCTGTGCCGATAGAGGAGGGGCCCCATGTCTCAAGGATCTCATCACCATCATTCAAGACATAGATCATCATCTGATCATTGGATGCACAGATGCTACAATTAACTTTTCCGGTGATGCTGACATTCACAGGCGTCTCAACTTTTGCCTGTTGAAGAAGAACATCATACAATTCGTCATCATAATGATTTCCATTGTCTTTACACGCGGCAAACATTAACAAGACTGCAAGAAAAACAATTACTGATCTGAATTTCATATTGGCTCCCTTTTTTAAGTCTGCAGGTCAGCAGGTCAACAAGTCTGCATGTCTACAGAGCATGAATTCACTTTCGCAGATAAGATATAAATGAATTAATAAGCTTTTCCGTATTAGATCCTAATGCTATATTTAAATATCTTGCAAAGTCTGCATCTGAACGCCTTGCAAAACCTTCCGCAATATTTGCCATTGTTGATACAGCCGCCCGTTGAATTTGTCTGCACAAATTATAATCTTTGTTGAATGCTGGGTTATCGTTTGTTTCATTATATATGGATTTTGTAAGAATTCTTGCTTCCTGCCACGCCTCTATTTCCCAAAAATTTGATATTCTCATATTTACCGACCTGTAGACCTGTAGACTTGAAGACTTGCTGACTTGTAGACTAGTCTAAACATCGTCTATTTTGCAATCATTCATAAAAAGGTGCTGATTTTGGCGCTTGAGGGGCGGATAAGATTCTGCTTGATTTACGCGACGCATTATGATCTGAAAGCGTTTTGCGACACTAAGTTATCGGTCGTTGGTTTTGATTTAGAGGAAAATAAAAGGCGCGTTCTTTAAAATATATAATAATATCAAGTAGTTATATAATTTTTTTATCAGGTCAAGATTTTTAGCAACTTATTTAAAAAAAGGTCGAAGACCTGAGTGGAGAGAGAAGATGGCGAAACCGACTGAAAATATAACAACTTTTGCAAGGTTTTGCCGAGAACTTTAATAGAGGGATGTAATCAACCTTTTAGGGAGGGATAGTATGGGAAATGATGTATCACGCATTCCTGGTGCAACAGCAGTAGAACTAAAACAACCAAATCACGACAAACCTAGTTTGCCGGTTAAGGCAGAAGCGGAAGAGATGTCTGATGCCGAAATGAGAACGAGGTATCAAAGTGCTCTCAGCGGATCACGTCTTTATGCGCAGGTTGGTCTGCCTGCTTCACCTCCGCCTGACGAACCGGTCACAAAGGAGGACGTAGAGGCGCTTAAGAGAGATGTGCTAGGCATAAAGGACGACGTAAAGGGCGACGTAGAGGCGCTTAAGAGAGATGTGCTAGATACAAAGGAGGACGTAGAGGCGCTTAAGAGAGATGTGCTA
>CAZTCA010000107.1:0-5060 GCA_964612405.1 uncultured Pseudomonadota bacterium | reverse complement strand
CCGCCTCTGTCACTCTGACCATCTCAAGTGCTAGATTCCTATCCATAAAACCTCCTTTTATGTCTGCAAGTCCGCAGGTTGGCAGGTCGCCAAGTCTTCAATTACAGACATTTCGACCCGAGGACCTGAAGACCTCTTCAGCTAAATAAGAGCTCCTTACAAAGGGCCCAGAAAACACATACTTAATCCCAATTTCTTCACCAATTACTTTATATTTTTCGAAGACTTTCGGCTCAATAAAATCGGCCACTGGGAGCCGGTCTCTAGCGGGCCTCAGATACTGCCCGATAGTTACGATTGAGGCGCCAACATTACACAAATCTTTTAATGTTTCAACAACTTCCTCTTCCCTCTCCCCCAGGCCGACCATCAGGCCTGACTTGACTTTAACGGAGGGGTGATTCTCGGAAACCCATTTGAGAACCCTTAAAGACCGGTCATAATCGGCGTCCGGGCGAACGGTTGGTGTCAGGCGTTTCACTGTCTCGATGTTATGGTTAAAGATGTCGGGTTCCGCATTGCACACAGTCTCAAGACAGTCAGCTCGTGCATGAAAGTCCGGCGTCAAAACCTCAACGGTCTGGGACCGATCCTTAATTGACTTTATCGTGGCGGCAAAGTGACCGGCACCTTCATCAGGAAGATCGTCACGCGTCACGGATGTGATAACGACGTGTCTCAATCCCATTTCAGAGACCATTCTTGCCACCTCTTCCGGTTCCGATTTGTTTAATGAGGTAGGTTCGTGACCGGATTTAGCGCTTTTAACACCACAGAATCCGCAGGATCTCGTGCAGACCTTTCCCATAATCATAAACGTTGCCGTCTTGCGGTTGAAGCATTCGCCAAGATTTGGGCATCCCGCCTCTTCGCAAACCGTGTGAACGGAATGTTTTCTGAGCTCTCTCTTAACGGCGTGGATCTGTTCGGGGTTGCCCGGCCTCTTCCTGAGCCATTCCGGCAATTTTGAGATCATCCAACACCCCCAAGCTCCAAAGCCCCGCCATCGCGAATTGCTTCGTAAATGGGTCTATTCTTCGTAGTTTCAAGAAGCGGGTCTTCCGTAACAACCTCAAACGCCGCCTGCCTCGCCAACTGCAGGAGTTTTATGTCTAACGAAATGTCCGCGAGTTTGAATAGCGGCAGGCCGGATTGGCGCGTTCCCAGATATTCACCGGGGCCCCTGATCGCCAGATCTTCCTCGGCAATCCTGAAACCGTCACACGTCTCTTTCATTATATTAAGGCGTCTTGATGCTTCCTCAGTCAGCCTCTCGCTACAAACCATGATACAGAAGGATTGATCGTCACCGCGCCCCACCCTTCCGCGAAGCTGGTGAAGTTGCGCCAATCCAAACCTCTCTGCATGCTCAACTATCATGACGGTTGCATTGGGGACATCGACCCCAACCTCCACAACGGATGTCGCCGCCAGTATATGCACCTTCCCATCTTTGAAGGCATTCATTGTCTTCTCTTTCTCTTCCGCCTTCATCTTCCCGTGGAGGAGCTCCACTCGATAATCCGGCGCAAAGACCTTTGAGAGTTCCTCGGCCATCATCGTCGCGTTCTTGAGATCCACCTTTTCGCTCTCTTCAATGAGTGGATAGACAACATAGGCCTGATGCCCCAGCGACAATTCTTTTCTCATGCCGTCATATAGTTTTTGTCTCAGCTTATCAGTATAGACCTTCGTAATAATCGTTTTTCTCCCCTTGGGCATTTCGTCAATGACCGACACCTCAAGATCCCCGTAGAGCGTCATCGAGAGCGTCCTCGGGATCGGCGTTGCTGTCATTACCAAAACGTCCGGCTCGGCCCCCTTTTTATGAAGCGCCTTTCTCTGCATGACACCAAAGCGATGCTGCTCATCAATTATCGCAAGCCCCAGCTTTTTAAACTCCACGCCGGATTGAATGAGGGCGTGAGTTCCTATAAGGAGCGGGAGTGATCCGTCTTTGATCCCCGCAAGAATGCTCTCGCGCATCTCCCCCTTTATGCTCGCCGTCAGTAACGCGCACGGCATCCTGAATTTGTCGGTGATCTTCGAAACGGTCCTGTAATGTTGTTCCGCCAGAATCTCGGTAGGGGCCATGAATGCCGCCTGGTTTCCGTTATGAAGTGTCTGAAGCGCACATGCTAGCGCTACTAGAGTCTTACCGCTCCCTACATCACCCTGGACAAGCCTGTTCATTGGGTGAGGCCGTTCCATGTCGGCAATTATTTCGCTGATCACCCTCTCCTGCGCGCCGGTGAGCTCGAATGGAAGTGTTGATAAAAATTCGTCGTGGAATTTTTTATTGAATTTAATCGATATCCCCTTCTTCTTTTCGGTAGCCGCCTTTCTCAGGGCCAGACCCAGCTCAAACATGAAGAACTCCAGAAAGATAATCGTCCTATGTGCCGAAGATCTCCTGCTATTAAACATCTCCACATCCGCTTCATTCGGCGGTGAATGAAGTGTTAGCATTGCGTCTTTCAGGCCATCAATTTTATATTTAGACAAAAATTCGCGCGGGAAGACCTCTTTGATCTCCGATGAATATTTTTCAATGGCGTTTCTGATAATCTTTCTGACTGTATTCTGGGAAATCCCTTCAGTGAGCGGATAGATAGAGATGAGCCGTCCGCCAAACTGCGGTTCATTCTCTTCCTCCAACACCTCCGCCTCTGGGTGGACAAACTGTTTAGTGCCGTTATATTCCGTCAACTCGCCGGCGAGGAGAATTTTTTTGTCCTTCTTAAACTTCTTCTTCATGTACTCTTCATGAAAGTTAAACCACTTGGCACTGATCATCCCCTTGCCGTCGGTTGCGATCACCTCAAAGATGCGGGAACGTCTCTTGCCGAGATATGTAACTCCGGAAGTAATGACATCGGCTATAATGGTTCTGTCTTTACCCGGAGGAGTCTTTGCGATCGGAAGGATGTTTCTGCGGTCTACATATCTTGAGGGGAAGTGAAAAAGAAGATCTCCCACATTATATATTCCCTTTTTTGCAAGGACACCTGCCAGGTGCGGACCTACACCCTTGATATATTGAACATTGGTATGAAGATCTAAGGGAAATTTTTCCATTATACTGCCTCGAGGGGTCATCCTGAGCGACTTTCGGAGAGCGAAGGATCTCCTGAATGCAGTTAATTCGTGGGATCCTTCGACTTCGCTCAGGATGAGGGGTCGAAACCTTTCGACCCCTCAATTAATAAGCCGCTCATCCATATTGCAAGATGAACGGCTTATTACATTTTTGATTACAAAAGTCTATTCCAAGACTGTGAATTCGACACGTCTGTTCTTTGCGCGACCGGCTGTTGTGTTGTTGTCCGCAATCGGAACGCCCTCGCCATAACCCTTTGCAACGAGCCTCGAACTGCTGACACCCTTACCCACCAGATATTCCAGCACCGCCTTTGCCCTGCTCTCTGAGAGGCGTATATTGTATTGATCTCCGCCTATCCAATCGCAGTGTCCTGCCACTTCCACCATCTTGATCTGGGGATTTTGCAGGAGAAGCGCCGCAACGTCATCCAAGATTGGCATGGAGATGTCTCTGATGATTGACCTGTTAAACTCAAAGTGAATCTTCTGAGTGATGATAATTCTTTCAACCGCTTTTACGTCAACAATTGCGGGAGGCGGCGGAGGCAGTTCAACAAACTTCGGCTTCCTGTATCCGAAATTGAAGAAGACCCTCAAGTCAGGTGAGCCGATGCCGCAAGTGATTCCTCTTCCACCGCCGAGTGTAAACATCATACCCCTGATCTTGGGATTCTGAGGCTGAAAACGTACGGCACCGATTCCTTCCAGAGGAGTTTGTCTCTGACTCTGGAAAATATTGGAGATGGGTTTTGCGACAGTTTCGGTATAAAATTCCCCGATCAGACGCCACGCATCGGTGATTCTGATGTGTGTTCCTATGCCCAGCAAAAACGTGTCATCAACCCATGCATCTCCGTCTGTATAATATTGTCTAAATCGGAGCATCTGATATCCGGCATTCACCGCAAGCCACACCCTGTTTTTGATATCTCCTTCGAGGGCCAGTTTCGCTCCGACGGTGAAGCTTTCATTAGATGCGAATTTTCCGTTTCTCCATCCGCTTTTAAGAGTCGCATCGGCAGTTGACTGTAAATTGGGGGTGACGGTCGGAAATGTACCAAATGGAATTATAGCAATACCAAAATGATATCTTTCGATATCCAGAACGCGGAACTTGAACTCGAGTCTCAGATCGCCGAGGCCATACTCCGTCTCTTTTGTTGGCGAATCGGTGTCAGGATTATAATAAGTTTCCCAGGCGACCACGGGAAGATTGATCCCCATTTCTAACCAGTCAGTGAAACCAATTGCCGCCTGAACGTTCGCCATCAACATGTCGTCAATAACAGGACGTCTTGCACCGCTCGTATATCTGAGTTCCAGAGGTTGATAGGCATAATCTAGATAGAATCCGACATAATATCTCCACTGTGGAAGCGTTGAGGATTCGTGAATCGTTATGTATTTGCCACCATCCGATGCCGGATTGAAGATAACGCTGTCAACACTGCGATGTCTGGCCTCCGCGGCTCCGGATAGCAATACCACGGAACATATTGTAATTATAAGGATCTTAGTTTTGCTCATGAAGGCCTCCTACTATAGTTAGACGACATTCTAGCCAAAGTTGAAAATAAGTCAACGATTTTTAGTACTTATCAGACGGCGGTGGCATGGCGTTCTCCCCGCTCACCAGGGTAGGTCAATGCTTAGACTTCGCGACCCGCTTATGGATTGGCTTCGCTCCCACCTTCTGGAGCCGGAGACGGTTGCTGGGATCAACACACAAAGACTATTTATATTCTAAAGCGTCTCCTATCCAGCTTTCCTTCTCCGCCAACCATAGCGGGGACCCCGCGAAGAAACAATTCGCGTTGGAGAACCCATGCCACCGCCGTCTGGTATGTCTGATTGCTACAGTTACATATAGTAGAGTCTGGAGGGTGTGGATCTGCGTAGCGACGGTGGAGAGAGCTAGAGTTTGTTGGGCGAAAGATCGCGGTCCCGGTCTTTTCCAA
>CAZTCA010000106.1:0-5065 GCA_964612405.1 uncultured Pseudomonadota bacterium | reverse complement strand
AGGGGCGAGATGATAGCCCATAACTGCATATAAATCAAATGTTTATTTGACGAGACCGGCCCCAAATATAGGCCAATATAGGCCAGAATTAGCGTTGCTAGGATTGTAAAATTCTGCTATTTTAAGAGAAACACTAAACAGGAGAAAATATGACACTCACACTAGACAATTTTAACGGCATGGAGCTTTTATGGAACAACCTTCCCAAAAAACCTGATGAAAATCATACAACTATCTCCCTTGATGATATCGATACCATGTGGCATCTGGGGACCGTCGATACAGTAAAATTCAGTATCGATGAATGGCGTGCCGCCTTTGATAACTACGGCCAGGCCGACGGAACTTATGTTTTAAGCAGAGAAGAGTTTCTGGCCATGGAACCGTATCGGTATAAGGGAGAGGTCATGCTCCCCTTTGATGCCATGTTGATCAATGAGGGGAAGTATACCGATGAAGGGCTTCAGGAGCTCATCGATTTAAGCATCGCCCCATCCTGTTCATATACTCCGACACAGATGCATGACTTCATGACCGATCTGAAAGAGAGTAATCGGGATAAAAGAAATCTGATTCGTATTGACGTTAATGCTAAGGCGGAGATCAAGAAATTGGTCGAGGGGAACCCGTCGCCGCTCCGCCGTCTTGAGCTGATGTTCGATTATCTTGTTAAAGATGCCGCCACGCGGGGAAATAAAGTAATCAGCACTCCGGCCTCTTTGCCGGAAGAGGTTGCCATGGTTCAGGCAAGCTCGTTCACGATCCAACCTTTAAGTGAAGTGGAAGCCCAGTGGAAAGTGCTCACCTCCATCGAGCAGAAGGCCCAGGCCAAAGATAAGATTGATAAATCCAAGACCACCAAGCTGAAAAAAGTGAAAAGATCACGAAAAGGCCTTAAGGGCTAATACCAGGGGTCAGACCCCCAGCGTCTCATTTCAGAGATATGAGACGCTGGGGGTCTGACCCCTCCATGCCACTGGCGTCTGAATATTAGGTATTATCTTGGGTTTGATTCTCGTCACTCTGCTCGGTGACGATTACTTTTTTCTGCTCGGTGTCGAGCATTTGTCTGACAAATGAGAGTTCTTTTTCAAGCTGTTTCACGCGCTTGTTCTTGGCGCGGATCTCAAGCGTCTTGAAAAAACTGGGCAGTGCTTCCAGCAGTGCAATCGCAATCATCCCAAATGCAAATGCCGCAAGAATCGCAAATCCAAGTGGAATCGGCACGGTCTTGAGAGAGAAAATATAAGGAATTTTGAACTTGAATACAAGCTGATAGCCAAATGTCTCGGCATCAAGGTTGCAATAGACAAAATTGAGAGACGCAAAAAAGATTACCGCCATTATTGTCGCAAATATTAGACGTTTCATAATTCCCCCATTTGCATGTCATCTCCGCGAAAGCGGGGACCTTATGCATTCACTAGATTCCCACTTTCGTGGGAATGACCTAAGCCAGCCTATCAAACTCTGGCTTCAACTTTTTATACGTTGCCTTGAGATATTCAGGCATCGATTTCACATCAGCAACCACGGGCATGAAATTTGAATCTCCAAGCCAGCGCGGAACGACATGCATATGAAGATGCCCCTCAATCCCCGCCCCGGCAACCTTGCCCAGATTCATGCCGCAGTTTGCCCCCTGGCACTTCAAAATCTTCTTCAAAATTTTCACAGATTCGCCTGTTAACGTCATCAGTTCATCTCGTGTCACTTTATCAAGACCCAGAATTTCTTTTTTATGTTTATACGGAACAACCATCAAATGACCATTGTTATAAGGGTATTTATTCATCATCACAAAACAGGTTTTACCCTTATACAATATCAGATTCTTCTCTCTCGTCTTGCAAAATATACAACCACGGCCGCGCCCTGCCTTTTCAATAAACTCCATCCTCCACGGCGACCAGATGTGTTTCATCTTATCCATCCACCATTTCCTTCAACTCTTTTCCAACCTTGAAAAATGGCACCTTTCTCACGCTGACATTAACAGACTCGCCGGTACGGGGGTTTCTTCCCTTTCTGGCCGATCTCGTCCTCACCTCGAACGATCCAAAACCCCTGATCTCGATTCTGTCGCCATCGGACAGCGCATTCTTCATGCTGTCAAAGATGTTGTTGACTATCAATTCAACATCGTGCGTCGTCAGATTTTTTAGCTTCTCAGCCACCGCATTTATCAAATCGCTTTTATTCATCATCTCCTCCCAATTTACATTTTATATAATGCCAAATAATGCCCTGCTTCGCTGACAAGTGAACCGGCCTTTTCAAGGACCAGGTCCAGCCACCAGGGCTCGTTTTCACTAACCTCACGAAGTTTTGGATCACCCTTGATGCCTGCAAGTTTGGCCGCTTCATCGATTGCATCGTTCAGAGTACCAAGCTGATCAACAAGCCCCAGCTCAAGCGCCTTTCTGCCTGTATACACCCTTCCATCAGCAATCTTGTCGACTTCTTCACGTGGGATCTTTCTCGATTCAGCAATGTCTGACTTGAACTGATCGTGCATGTCTATAAGGACTCCCTCCAACAATTCCTTCTCCTCTGCGGTCATTGGCTTGATTGAAGAACCGATATCTTTGTGCTCACCGCTCTTCAAAGTCTGGCGCTCAATCTTTGCCCACCTGAGAAGATCCTGATAATTGACATGCTCCATCCTGACACCAATCGAACCCGTTATTGTGCCTGGGTTTGCAAAGATCTTCGTCGCTCCGCATGCAACATAATAACCGCCGGATGCGGCGACATCGCCCATCGAGACAACGACCGGTTTGATGGCGGAGAGTTTTTTTATCTCTGTATATAATTCCTGTGAGGCACCGACAACTCCACCGGGCGAATCTATTCTCAAGACAACCGCCTTGATAGAGTCATCCTTCTTTAATTTTCTGATATCTTCGAGCTTATTGTCCGAAGTGACGATAGTCCCTTTGAGATTCAAAAGCGCAACATTGCCGCCGCGGATCTTGTCCAGACTGATCAGCGAAGCACACACCCCCATCGACACTGCGATGAGGATGAGCGCCGCTGCAATTGCTATAACTGTTATTACTTTTCGCATTGAAGAATAAACTTCTTCTCTTTCTGATCCGCCTCTATAACCTTCACAGAGATCTTCGCCCCTTTTTCAATCTCTTTTGCTTCTGTCTTGGGTATGAAACCCTCAACTCCCGGCTCCAACTGGACAATATATCCGCTTGCAACCTGGCCTATCACTTCGCCCTCAGCCGTAACATCCTGCCGATATTTGGCGTTGATGACATCCCACGGATCATCCAAAAGCTGTTTTACGCCGAGCGCAAATCTCTCATTTTCCGGATCAACATGGATGACCATTGCTTCAATCTCTTGTCCCTTATGCCATACTTCAGATGGATGTCCGAAGTTCTGAACCCAGACGAGATCGTTAACATGGACCAGACCGTCAACTTCACCATTTACATCAACAAATAGCCCGAAGTCCGCGATATTTCTAATGATTCCCTTAACGTGTGTGCCAAGGGGATATCTCTCTTGCATCGTCTCCCATGGATTTGATTCTATCTGTTTGATCCCCAGTGAAATCCTTTTATTCCCGATATCCACATCCAGGACAACAGAATCGATCACGTCGCCAACGCTCATGATCTTGGAGGGATGCTTCACCTTCTTGGTCCAGCTCATCTCTGAAACGTGGATAAGACCTTCAACCCCCTCTTCAAGCTCAACGAATGCACCGTAGTCGGTAAGAGATGTCACCTTGCCGCGAACTCTTGAGCCGACAGGGAATTTCTCTGCAACCTGACCCCATGGATCATCCGACAACTGCTTCATCCCAAGAGAGATCCTCTGCGCATCTCTATCATATTTGAGGACCTTCACCTTTACCTCATCGCCTACTGAGAGGACTTCTGAAGGATGATTTATATGTCCCCAGCTTAAATCTGTTACATGGAGGAGGCCGTCAATGCCGCCGACATCAATGAATGCTCCATAGTCGGTAACGTTCTTGACAACTCCGTCAAAGATCTGTCCTTCCTGAATCGTTGCGAGGGTCTCGGCTCTCTGACTCTCGCGTTCTTTCTCAAGGAGGATTTTTCTGGAGAGGACGACATTTCCCCTCTTCTTGTTCAATTTTACGATTTTAAATCTCAGTGTCTTCCCGACGTATTTATCGAGATTTTTAGGACCCCACAGATCAACCTGTGATCCGGGCAGGAATGCCTTGATTCCGACATCGACCGAAAGGCCGCCTTTTACCTTTGTTATTACTCTTCCCTCAACAGCCGTCCCCTTCTCTTCTGCTTCGACTAGCTTATCCCATGTCAGCATGACATCGGCGTGCTCTTTTGACAACACCAGCTCTCCGCTCTCATTCTCCAGACTCTCGACAAAGACACTCACCTCGTCTCCGTCGCCCACAATCACATTCTTTCCTGCATCCCGGAACTGCTCTATCGGGATCTTTCCGTCAGACTTAAAGCCGATGTCTAGCATGACAAAATCCTTTAAGATCTTGACCACCTTCCCTTTTACGATTTCACCCTGCTTTACCGGTGATTTTTTTAGACTCTCTTCAAACAGTTGTGCAAATTCTCCCATTAATTGTGATTCTCCTTTCTTAGCCTGCCATTATGACAGGTCTAAATATTTGCCCGTTCTCCGGAGCTAACTCTAGATTTGACGGGCAAAGGGTTGATATATAAAATGATTTGCTTTGTCAAAGGGAAAACTGTTTATTTTTTTGATAGATAGGAGCAACTCCAAACGGTCCTATAAAGTATTGACAAGCCGTCCAACAGGGCATAGGGAATGCCACTTAGCGAGGAGACAGTCCTATGGGAACAGATGAGACAACGATGACGAGTTTAACAGCTATCGGAACCGGGGTTACCAGCTCTGCGAGTTCAACGGGGATTGGTATGCGCAGGAATTTGTAGAGGACGGGAAGATCAGTTTTGCAGGCAGAGTTTTTTCATAGCAACTTCGAGTATATCACCTGCCGATAATAAGGATAGGCGGTTTTTTGTGTGAGGAACTATGGATAAGTGTGATTTTAAGACCATAGAGAACATCT
>CAZTCA010000105.1:0-5154 GCA_964612405.1 uncultured Pseudomonadota bacterium | reverse complement strand
TTTAAAGAATACAAGGAGCTAGTCTGGATTTTTAGATTGGGAGTGTGAAAAGAATTTATATGAAACTACAATATATATGGATGCCTATCAGTACTTCCTATGTCGCCTTCACTACAAACAAAACGTTTTCTTTTGTTTTATACACGATATTTTTTAAGCATCCCTAAATAAATTTAATTCAATTAAATTTCTCTCTCACCTTCCTGATCAAAAACCGTCTACTCCCTCTTTCTTTAAATTTACCCGCCGTGCCGTGTGAACTATCCGTTTTATAAGCCCTAGTTTACTAGGTGGGCGCCGGAAGTAATCACATTAGACTTCCCCAAAAAAACTCGGGGCATGCACACCGCGATCAGAGCCAGCTCCCTATATTATGGTATAGACCATAAAACAAATAACCCAATCACGGGCACGGTAGGCAAAAGTTTATAGTTAAAAAAGAACCGTTAATTAAAAGTATTGCATAACTAAACATTCAAATCAATCAATTCCACTACCTCTTCAATCTTTTTTGCAACCAACTGACATGATTCATCTTTTTTGTCCCTGAACTTGTAAAACTCATCCGCAATGTTCATTGCGGCCAAAATGGCCACGTTCAGGTTGGATATTGACTTTGTCTTCTTCAGGATCTCACTCATTCTGCCATCAACGAAGGCGGCGACCTCTTTAACATACTCCTCGGTCGAGTCGCTCCTGACGACAAATTTTTGACCCATTATAGTGACTTCTACAGGTTTCTGCATAAGTGACTTTAACTATTAAATAATTCGGCCCATAAAGGCAAGGAGAATTTTTAGTTGATATTTTCCCAAAAACTACTATAGCCGAACTTCAGCTTTAAGTTCATTCCATCGGGGGCTTTATGGCAAAAGTTTTGGAAATGGATGAGGAAATTTGTCCCAACTGCGGTCAGTACATTGCCGGCGAGACGGAGTGCCCTAACTGTGGCGCAATCCTAAAAAAGAATGACGGCGGCAGTGATTTGAGTGGTTTTCACGAAGACGAAGAGATTGATGACTTGGCTGACGATGATTTTTAATATCAGCGAGGGTGGCGGAACTGGCAGACGCGCTAGATTCAGGTTCTAGTGAGAGCAATCTCTTAGGGGTTCAACTCCCCTCCCTCGCACAATCAACTCATGCTTCAAAATTTCTATGAACAACATAAGATTTTGAGTCTGGTCTTAAGAATCATCAAGATTGCCATTACATTCGCCATCATTACAGCTATCTCGGGAGTTCTGATTGTCGCAACTGTATATTTTTTCTTCGCTCGCGATCTTCCAAACATTCAAACCCTCAAAAACTATGAGCCGCCTGTAATCAGCGAAGTCTATGCCGACGATGGCGCCAAAATCGGTGAATTCTGGAAAGAGTGTAGAATCTGGACGCCTCTTGCTGTAATACCTGAGAGGGTTATCAATGCATTCATTGCATCGGAAGACTCCAGGTTTTATGAACACCAGGGGGTGGATGTTATTGGCATAGGACGAGCGTTGGTAAAAAATATCAAGGCCGGAAGGATCGTTCAGGGCGGATCGACAATAACACAGCAGATAACGCGCTCTATCCTGCTTACTACCGAAAAAAGGCTTGCGAGAAAAATTAAAGAAGCGATCCTTGCCACAAGGATTGAACGTAATCGGGACAAACAGCCACTTCTTGAGCTCTATTTGAATCAGATCGTTCTTGGAAACCGCGCGTATGGGATTAAGGCGGCGGCCAGAAATTACTTTCATAAATCTCTGGGAGAATTGACCCTTGCCGAAACGGCTATGATGGCTGGTTTGCCGACAGCCCCCAGTTCTGACTCGCCTGTTCATGATATTGAAAAGGCGAAAGACAGACAATCCTATGTCCTGCAGAGAATGCTTTACTTAAATTTTATTTCCGAAGAAGAAGCTCAAAGGGCGGCAGAAGAACCGCTCACAATATATGTCGCGGGGATAGATAAAGACTTTAACAACGACTATGCCCCCTACTACGTTGAAAACGTCAGACGGATGCTGTTGGATAAATATGGAGAGAAGGTTCTATATCAGGGCGGATTAAAGATCTTCACAACGGCAAATCTTGAGATGAACCGTGCGGCCAAAAAATCCCTCCGGGCAGGCCTGGAAAAATTGGACAGACGACAGGGTTATCGCGGGGTCGAAGGTCATGTGAGTAATATAGAGAAGTTTGCCAATGAAAATCACAGTAAAATTCTTGAAGAACAGAAGCTGGACATTATCTATATTCCACCCGTTGATCTCACAACGCAGGAAATTATTTTTGACCCCGATAAATTCTATAAAGCGGTAATAACCGGTTTTGCCGGCTCAAACATAACAGTTCTCGTCGGTCTCAAGAATGGTATAATTCCCCATTCAGAGTACAAATGGGCACGAAAAGTTGATCTTGAAGAGCCAGCGTGGGACGATAATGATTATGTCCCGAACCCCAGACAAAAATTCAAGGTTGGAGACATTGTACTTGTCGGGCCAACTCAAAAGGCAGGAGAGTTTTCTCTCGCACAGAAGCCTATAGTCCAAGGCGCTGTCTATTCAATGAACCCAAACACGGGTGAGGTCAAGGCCGTCGTGGGCGGATACGACTTTAAGACAAGTGAATTCAACAGGGCAACACAGGCCTTGCGCCAACCGGGGAGCGCCTTCAAGCCGTTTGTCTACGCGGCGGCGCTTGACAAAGGTTATACATTCACCACACCGGTGATAGATGAGCCGATCGTTTATCAAACCAGTCCGGAACAGCCGCCGTGGGCCCCCAAAAATTATGGAGGCCAATATAAGGGCCTTACAAACTTTGAGAACAGTATCGTCTATTCAAGAAATGTTCCGACAGTCAGAATATTAAATGATATTGGAATGCACTATCTGACCGGATATATCCGCAAGCTCGGCGTAACAACTTCTATAAAGAAATTTTTGTCGATGGCGCTCGGTTCAAACAGTATGTACTTGAATGAGCTGGTGACTGCTTATTCAACGTTCGCATCCGGCGGCGTTAGGCCCGAGCCCGTTTATATTACCAGGGTGGAAGATGCTAAAGGAAATGTTCTGGAAGAATACATCCCAACAACAATAAAAAAAGCGGATTCATATGTCATCCCTCATGAACTGGCCGAGAAATTAAAAGGCTTCAATGAGAAGCTGATCAAACAATCAGAAAACTATCTTGGCGATGATCACCTGCGTTTGAGTGAAGATGAATTGCAGATCCTCTACGGCGAGGCGATTCCGGAAGGCTACACCATCACCCCTCAGACCGCATATCTGATGACTACATTATTACATAGCGTTGTCGACCACGGCACCGGAACAGCTGTCAAAGCGCTGGGGAAACCGGTGGCGGGCAAGACCGGAACAACAAATGATGAAACGGATTGTTGGTTCATAGGTTATGTGCCCGACTTGGTATCGGGCGTCTGGGTCGGCTTTGATGGTTTAATGAAGATAGGTACCAAAGAGACCGGCGGCAGGACCGTCGCCCCGATATTCCTGGATTCTATGAAGGCGGCCCCGGCAAGTTTTGAGTCAAAGGAATTTGAAGTGCCGATGGGTCTTGACCCATCAAAGGTGGCCTCTCTCACCGGCGGCTCAGCAATCTATTTCGACAGTTTCAGTCTGATGAGAAGAGGACTTGTTGGTGACCGCAAGATAACCGACCGGGCCGTTGATTTCTTTGAAGAGGACTTGGAACCGACACTCGAAGAGCTTGAAGATGACGCTAGGCAGTCATCTCCTCAAGAATTGCCCTGACACACAGCTGAAGGGCTTCCAGACTATATCCACCCTCGAGCATGAATACCGCCCTTCCGTTACAACAATCATCAGTCAGTTTCAAAATCTCCTGCGCGAGAGATCTGAAACCCTCTGCTGTAACATTCATGCCACCAAGGAGATCCAGCTCGTGGGCATCAAATCCTGCAGAGACCAGGACGAGTTCGGGAGAAAATTTTCTGATGCGCGGGAGAATTCGATCCCACGCCATTTTAAATTCCACATCCCCTCCACCGGCATTCAACTGGACATTTATTGTATACCCTTTTCCTGCACCTTCACCGGTTTCGGACAAATCGCCGCTTCCCGGATAGAAACGCCCCCTGTGTGTTGAGGCAAAGAATACATCTGATCTATCATAAAAGTGATTCTGGGTACCGTTTCCGTGATGGATATCAAAGTCTAGAATCGCAATTCTCTTTACGCCATGTTTCTTGATGGCGTGCTCAGCCGCAATTGCTATATTATTAAAGATACAAAACCCCTTTGCGTGATCTCTCTCGGCATGGTGACCGGGGGGACGGAGAAAGGCAAATGACCGATAGGGGTCAGACCCTATCACATAATCTACTGCGGCGATTGCGCCACCGGCAGATAGACAGGCGGCGTCCCAGCTGTCCGGAGATGTTGATGTGTCAGGATCAAGCTGAACCTCATTCCCCTTCGTACACTCCACAGAGTCTATATAACCTCTGTCGTGGACGTAGGCGATCTCTTCCTTTGTTGCCGGACACGGATGGATGCGTTCAAGAGGGGACAGGTCTCTCCGAGCTTTGTCCCCTGCGAATGAGTCGATAACTTCTTTAATAGCAAAAAGCCGTGCCGGAGACTCCGGATGTTGAGGCCCCATATAATGTTTCGTATATAACTCTTCCCAGACATATCCAACGCTCATATAGGCAGGTTAATAAAAAAAGCTGATTAAAATCAAGGATATAAAAAGTAAAATATTTATAAATAGTTCTTGTCTTTCGGCGGGACAATCTGTACCAAAGTATACGCTATGACAACAAATAAAATCATCGAGAAGACAGACTTCCCAAAATTCATCGAAGGACTAATCGCAAAAAAACATGTTGTGGGTGTTCAGGAAAAGGAGAACGGAAAGTTCTGGTTTGCAGATCTCAAATCAGCAAATGATCTCAGACTTGACTATGACGTCACCCTTCTCTCTCCGAAGAAATTTATTCAACCACAACATGAAACACTTCTTCGCTTCAAGGTTAAACCGAAAGTTGAGGTTGAACCGGTAATTGAAACGGAGGAGTTGGTCCTCGTTGGGGTGCATCCATACGACATGCACGCAATCAACCAGATGGATAAGTTGTTCAGTGAAGATTACAAAGACACAAACTATCTTGCACGTCGTG
>CAZTCA010000104.1:0-5184 GCA_964612405.1 uncultured Pseudomonadota bacterium | reverse complement strand
GTCTGGTACCTCGGCAACTACGCCGATCAATAAATTCATCACAAGGATTGACTTGTCAAGCGGGGCTGTTTTTGCCATGATGCCGGCTCTATGATGAAACTCGTACTTTTGAGACATGGTGAGAGCGTTTGGAATAAAGAGAACCGGTTCACCGGCTGGACCGATGTGGGGCTATCCAAAAAGGGGGAGGCCGAGGCGCATCACGCCGGGAAACTCTTGAAAAGAGAGGGTTATATATTTGATATGGCCTTTACCTCCGTCCTGAAACGGGCGACGGACACGCTGGAGATTGTCCTGAGAGAGATGGGTTTGGCCGAGATACCGGTTGAATATTCGTGGCGCCTGAACGAGAGACATTATGGCGCACTTCAAGGCCTGAATAAATTCGAGACCGCGGCAAAATTTGGCGAAGATCAGGTGAAAATCTGGCGCAGGAGTTATGACATCCGTCCGCCGGTGCTCACCAAAGACGACGAGCGTTTCCCGGGGAAGGATATTATTTATAGAAATTTGAGTGAAGATGAATTGCCGCTCACTGAATGTCTGAAGGATACGGTTGAGAGATTTTTGCCTTATTGGTACAGAAAGATCGTTCCGGTTTTGAAATCTGAGAAGAAGGTTATTATTGCCGCGCACGGAAATAGCCTTCGCGCCCTTGTCAAACATCTGGACAATGTCTCCGAAAAAGAGATTGTCAGTTTAAATATCCCAACCGGCGTTCCGCTAGTCTATGAATTAGACGATGACCTAAATTCAATCAAACATTATTATCTCGGTGATCAGGAGAAGATCGCCGCGCGCATTGCCGCTGTCGCAAAACAGGGCTCCGCCAAAAAATGAGACGCTAGGGGTCAGACCCCTAGCGTCTCTAAGTGGCGATTGGAAAAAATATGGGATTAAGGGGAAAACTGCTCAAATGGTTCCACTTTTAGGCGATGCAATTGGTAAAATTAAAACTGCTCTGAAAGTAGGGAAGAAAATTATTTAGCGGCTGGGATGAAGGCCATTGAGACTCTTGTAAAAGGGGTAGATAAGGCCGGAGTTCCTGTTGATATAACAGTTGAGTATAAAGCTGTTAATATGGATTAGTTTTTTGGTTTTAGTAGTTCTTGGGAAGCCCTGTGGAGAGGCTTCCCAATTTTTTTATCTTTTTTATCTTTCCTACTTGACAAGTGAACGATCGTTCACTAATATGGTCTCTAGCAAATGAAACAGAAACCTATCAGAGACAAGATTGAGATTCTCATTAATTTCTTTAGAGAAAACAAGAGGTTGCCGTCTTATTCAGAGATGGCAACTCTCTTCGGGTTTAAATCAAAAAATGCAGTCTTCCGTTTGGTCGGGCGGCTCATAGACGAGGGCTATCTGATGAAAGATGGCCAAGGTCGTCTATCCCCCCTCATGAGCCGCCTCGGCCTCCCTCTTTTGGGATATGTCCAGGCAGGTTTCCCCACCCCGGCGGAAGAAGAACTAGTTGATACCTTGAGCCTTGATGATTATCTTGTCCGGAAACCGACCGCGTCTTTTCTTTTGAAGGTCAACGGAGATTCAATGATAGATGCCGGAATTCATCAGGAGGATCTGGCGATCATCGAGCGTGGCACAAATCCAAAGACTGGCGATATTGTTTTGGCGGAAGTTGATCGTGAATGGACTCTCAAATATTATAACAAGACCAAGAAGGGGATCTCTCTCATTGCGGCAAATAAAAATTACCCTCCAATCATTCCAAAAGAGGAACTGAAGGTTGCAGGTGTTGTCCGTGGAATAGTCAGAAGATACTAGATTTTAAAATCCTAAAACATCGAGCGGAACCGGCACTCCATATGTTTGATAATATGGCGTAGTTCCTCCTCCCACTCCCAGCTGTCCTTTTCCGCTATTTCCCCAGCATTTAATTTTTCCAGATTTCATTAGAGCACAGGTATGATCGGCCCCGGCCGAGACGGCCAAGGCTTGGTCTGCGCCTAATCCAACAACATCTGTCGGAGTGGTGCTGAC
This sequence comes from uncultured Pseudomonadota bacterium, assembly GCA_964612405.1. Lineage (GTDB taxonomy): Bacteria > UBA10199 > UBA10199 > 1-14-0-20-49-13 > CAZTCA01. The sequence continues at coordinate 3,183 of CAZTCA010000104.1, read as the reverse complement.
CAAGAAAACATCCGGATCATTTGCGGATTTGCCGTTTCCAAGCTGACCATTGTCATTATTTCCCCAACATTTAATTCCACCATCTAACATTACGGCGCACGAGTGATCACCTCCAGCTGAAATAGATGCTACACCTGATGCAAGACCCGTGACATCAAAGGGGATGGACGAAGTTTGGTTCTCTGCGTGATTCCCAAGCTGGCTGGTCATATTACACCCCCAACACTGCACTCCGCCATATTTCGTCATGATACAGCTATAGTATTCTCCGCTATCTATTGAAACTATTCCCTTATCAAACTCTCCATCCCAAAGTTGACCGTTTATATCCTGACCCCAGCATTTAGTGTAGCCGGTGAATGTTTTAGCACATGCATGGGTTCGCCCGGCAGATATTTCTGTGACACCTATTATGTTTATATCAACAGGGGTCATGCTCGATTCAATATCTTTATCTCCCAATTCACCGTAGTGGTTACCTCCCCAGCATTTCACATGTCCGGTTTTTGTTAAAGCGCAGGCAAATGTGTTACCAACCGCAATTTGTGTGACATCTACCAATTCTTCAATCGTAATTGGTGTTCTATGGGTGTAAGATTCAGCAAATACCGGACTATAGTCACATGAAGAGAGATTAAAATAACCCCAACATTTCACGTGGCCGGATTCCAAGATGGCACAGTTATTTTGTGTCCCAGCGCTTAAAGCAATTACTTCCTTAGAAAGATTCTTTACATCAACGGGCGTGGAAGAAAAGATATCATTACCGGTTCCAAGTTCTCCGAATTCGTTATCCCCCCAACACTTAACGCCTCCTTCCTTGGTGATTGCGCATGTGTGAAAACGTCCTGCCGCAATTCGAGACCTGGTTAGATAATCGACCGGTGTTTCATCAATTATTTTAGAGGTTTCAATTCTCAATACGGATTGCTTCGGTTTTATCGCAAATTTATTGAGAATTTTTTTGAACCACGTCACATTTGAAACTGCAATCAAGGGGGTTTTGAACGACCATGAATAATCGTTTTGAATTATTTCTCCTTTCGACAAACCCTTCACGCCGTGCGGTATAGTTACTGTGTACGTCTTTGCATTTTCCAGCTTCTCATTTGGAGTGAAAGAAATAATATGATCTAACAGCTTTTCGGTTTTCCCTTCAATCAAGTGATTTTCATTATCCTTGAGAACAAGATCAAAAGTTGAGAGTTCAATTCCCTTTGAAAAATAGACAAATATCTTAGTTTCCGGCGAAACATTGACCTGATCGTTCATAGGCGTGGTATTTGCGATTTCCAATTTTGTAATAAGTTTCTCATCGACCGTCTCAAAATTCCAAGTGTAATCCGAGGTCATTTCGTTGTTCGAAAAATCCTTTACAGCACGATCCACCACTGCAGAGTATTTAGTTGAATACGAAAGCTTATTGGACGGAATAAATACTATCTTATTGCTTGCCATGCCCATCGGATTTCCGACAACTTGGGTCATCCCTGATATGATGCCGTTCTTATCTTTAAGAACGATAGAGTGTTCGTTAATACTCAGAGGATCTATTGACTCAGAAAAAACCACCTGGATATAATCGTTTTCCATTGTATCAGTGGCAGAGGCGGCAGGTTCGGTATTTATAACCTCGGGGGGTGCGTCTACCGGCGCGTCCGATGTTACGAACGACCAGGATTCATATGTTTGTTGGCCATCTTTTTGCGCCAAATTTACGGCGTACTTTGTTGAGTCGTCCAGCACGTTGTCAGGTGTAAATTTTATAACATTAAGTATTACATATGAGTCACCGATCTTGATTTTGTATGTGCCGTAGTCAACTATTCCTCCCACGGCAGCTCCGCTGTCACCATCATTTAATGAAATAGTATAAGATTTCAGGTCGACATTTTTGGGTAAGGTGAAGGTAGCGATTACACTAGTCTTTGAAGAGACATCCACGCTGTCTTTGGCAGGGTAAACATAGTAAATTCTTGGCTGGGCTAGATCTTCCGATTGGGCGTTGCTTGCGGGAAATAGAAATGCACAGAGTGCAGACAATAAGACATAGACCGATATTTTTTTGAATGACATAGATTCTCCTTTAATACCCCATACAACAAAGCCCGAAGAGGAAGATTGCCAATATTCCAACCCAGGCGATGAAGCCCAGCAAAAGCGGCTTTGCGAGTTTTTTGAATATTTTTTTGATATTGACCATCAATCCGACGCTTACCATGGCGGTTGTCCATGCAAATGCGGAGATCGGCTTAACAGTATGAGCTTGGGAGTGAAGCCATGGTACGGCCGAAAAGAGTATCCCAACAACCACGAAGGCCCACAGGAACCACGGGATATTGATTTTCATACTGCCGCTGAAATTTGCAATCTCCTGGGCCGAAGTGAATTTTGAAAGGAGACCGGCAATGGGGATTAAAATCAATATCGATATAATCCTGAACATCTTGTATGAAAGGGCCAGCGAAACTGTTGAAGTGCCGAGCCATCCGGCCGCGGTTTTTACAAGACCTGTCTGGGGGAGTGTTGTTCCGCAATACACCGCATAACTGCCGGTGGAAAGATCCAGCCACTTGAGAAGAAGGAGGGATGTGGCCAGTCCGAAGACCCCGACGACGGTTATCACCAAAAGCGAGGTTGTTGTGTCCTCGTTATCAGCATCAACTGCCGGAGCGGCCATTACAATGGCCGACGCCCCGCATACTGCCGTTCCAATGCCTATCAAAAGTGCTGTCTGCCTCTTGATCTTTAAAAAATTGCCTAGAGAATAGACGATCCACATCACAACAATTGCCGCCGCAATCATCTGCACGATAGCCTCTGCCGGAATAGATATGATCTTGGCAAATTCCAAATTAACGCCGTAGAGAATGATGCCAAGGGGGATGAAAAACTTTGGAGATAGAAGCAAGCCCGGTTCCAAGATCTGCCTATTGCCTATGATCGTCTTTACAATTATACCGATGAGGAGCCCGACGACAAGGGCGTCGAGCGAAGCGTGAAGGCCGCTCACAAACCAGGAGGCGACCCCAAGGATGAGGGTTAATATTAAACCTGGAAGGTGCCTAGTCATAACGACCCGCATATTACTCCGAAAGGTTATATTCATCAACCTTTTTACCGCTACTTGTGATACCCACGCGATAATGACAGGGTTAATGCCCATGGGATAATGACAGGGTA
>CAZTCA010000103.1:0-5207 GCA_964612405.1 uncultured Pseudomonadota bacterium | reverse complement strand
CCGGCTCCAGAAGGTGGGAGCGAAGCCAATCCATAAGTGGGTCGCGAAGTCTAAGCATTGACCTACCCTGGTGAGCGGGGAGAACGCCATGCCACTGCCGGCTGATAAATGATCATGAAGCTTGACAGATTGCGGTCCGGCACGTTAGTTAGTGGCCTCAAAATATGCATAAACACTTGATTGCTATAGCGTTTCTCATGTTGGCAAATCTGACCTGCAGTGGCGATATGACGAAGGTGGTCGCAAAGGTCAACGGTGAGCCGATCTATGCGGGCGAGTATAAACATATTCTTATCAGCGAGGTTAAGAAATACGATTCGAAAACGATTTCAAACCTCAGCGAGTCTCTAAAAAAGAAGGTGTTGGACGACCTGATTGACGAAACGATCCAATATTTAGAAGCCAAAAATAAGGGTATCAGCCTCACAGAGAAGGAGTTGTCTGATGAGTATAACCGTTTCAAGGGGCTCTATTCAGAGTCCGCTTTCCAACAGATGCTGAAGCTTAAAGGCATAAAATACAACGAGTGGAAAGAGCGGAGAAAAAGATCTCTTATGATATACAAACTTGTCGGTGAAGAGGTTTTCTCAAAGATTGAAATTTCCGATAAGGATATTAAAGATTATTACAAAAAGAATCTCGGCAAATTTAAGAAGGGGTATGAAGTCAGAGCAAGACAGATTGTTGTGGATAGCAAAGATCTGGCTAAAGAGGTTCGCAAGAAAATCCTCAGCGGAGAAAATTTTGCGGCACTTGCGAACGAATATTCGATTACACCCGAGGGGAGTGAGGGTGGTGATCTGGGTTGGTTTGAAAAGGGTGTCATGCCCGCCGCTTTTGATAAGGCCTGTTTTAATCTGCCGGTTAGTGGTGTCAGTAAAACGGTGACAACAGAATTCGGATATCACATATTCAAGGTGATCGGCAAGAGGGGACCATCGACAACTCCTCTGGAAGAAGTTAAGGACAGGATTGTCCTCGCGCTCAGGCAGGAAAGGGTTGATGAGGCATTTAAGGGATGGTTTGAGCCGTTGAAAAAACAGGCAGAGATTGTTGTTTATGATGAAGTCTATAACAAGATTGATCTGGCGGAGGTTGTGAAATGAAAAAGAGAATAGCCTTTATGATTATATTTTTAGTCTTTTGCGTTATGATTGGTACGACATTAAATGCAAAGACGGTCGATCGGGTGATAGCGATTGTGGGGACGGATGTTATCACGCTGTATGACCTAGATAGGGCAATGGTTTCTCATCTGGATGAGATCAAGAGGTCTCCCAATAAAGATAATAGATTCAAAGAAGTCAAAAGATCGGTGCTTCAAAGCCTTGTTGATGATCTGCTGTTGAAACAGGCCGTTGATGAATCGGATATTGATGTGACTGTTGAAGATATAGCAAGGGCGGTTCAGAACATCCTCGCACAGAATCAGATCACGATTGAGATGCTGAAAGAGGAGCTTCGGGGGAAGGGGATATCCTATGAATCATATAAGGAAGATCTGAAGGGGCAGATCAGAAAATTTAAATTTATTAACAGGGAAATCGGATCAAAGATCAGTATCTCCGATTCGGATTTGAGAGATTACTATGAGGGACACATGTCAGAGTTCGGACATTTGCAATCCATTCATATGGCACAAATTGTTCTCCCATTTAAAGAGGATGAGACAAAGGAGAGCGCCGAACAATTGATGAAGAAGGCGAAAGAGATTGCGGCTAAAGCCAAATCAGGAACGCCATTTGAATCGCTGGCCAAAAAATATTCAAAGGGTCCCAATGCCGCCAAGGGGGGCGATCTTGGAGTCATCTCACCGAAGATGCTCCTTCCGGAGGTTGCAAATAAGATTGCAGAAATGGAGCCCGGGCGAATCAGTGATCCAATTGTTTCGCAGGCCGGTATTCATATTATTTATTTAATGGAAAGGGCGTCTGCCTCGATCACGGATTTTGACAGCATTAAAGAGGAGATTCATAACAGACTGTTCGATATAAGGCTTGGCCAGGAGATAGACAGATATCTAAATGATGCCAGGCGCAGGATATATGTGGAGATAAAAAATTGATGAAGCCATTGATTGGCATAACGGCCGGCTGTCCGTGTGGTGTCGGACCCGAAGTCGTGGCGAAGGCCGCAGTCGATCCCCGTGTACTGCAGATATGCAGTCCTCGAATCTTCGGAAGGATTGACGGGCCGGTTCCGCACGAACCAAAGGAATGTGGTGGCCTCTCTATCAAATGGCTGGATGAGGCAATTCACGCCGCAATGACCGGAGAGATATCCGCCATTGTGACGGGTCCGATAGACAAGTCCCATTGGCATGAGGCAGGCTCTACGTTTGCGGGGCACACCGATTATCTTGCGCACGTGACGGCCTCACATCCCGTGGCCATGATGATGGTCTCGCCGGACTTAAAGATCGGTCTTGTGACGACACATGTTCCTATATCCGCGGTCCCTCAAATAATAACTGTGCAGAGAATCTGTGATATAACGAAACTCGTTGCCGGTTATCCATTTTCAAAGAGTAAAAAGATTGCGATCTGTGCATTGAATCCGCATTCAGGTGAGTTGGGTTTAATGGGGATTGAAGAGGACGCGATTATTAAGCCCGCAATTGAGTTATTGCAGAAAGAGGGTCTGGATGTGAGCGGACCATATCCTGCTGATACTGTTTTTTGGAGGGCACGTCACGGGGAGTTCGGTGCTGTTGTTGCAATGTATCATGATCAGGCCCTTGCGGCGATCAAGACGCTCGATTTCAAGAACACGGTGAATGTTACTATGGGCTTGCCGTTTGTTAGGACTTCGCCTGACCATGGAACCGCATCCGACATTGCAGGAAAGGGAATTGCGGATCACGAAAATACCGTGCGTGCGGTGGAGCTTGCGGTCAAGTTAGTGAATAAAAAATAGCGGAGGTTTTGATGTCTAAGATAAAATTCGGAACGGACGGATGGAGGGCAATAATCGGAAAGGATTTTATTCCGGAAAATATTTCTCAGGTCATTCAGGCATTTGCTGATATTTATCCAAACTTACGAGAGGCCGGCAAACCCATATATATCGGCTATGACAGAAGGGGCCAGTCCAGAGAATCTGCCGAGTTGGCTGCGAGGGTTCTCGTTGGAAACGGCATCAAGACGTATCTCTCGGATAATTTCTGCCCGACACCTTGTGTCTCATGGTATGTGAAGGAGAATCGTGGCGCGGCGGGTATCATGATTACCGCCAGTCACAATCCGGCAGAGTGGAATGGGATCAAATTCAAGGAATCATACGGCGGCGCGGCCTCTCCTGATTATACAAATCCGATAGAGGCTCAGATTGAGAAGAACAGCTCTTCCGGCAAGAAGGCGAAACTAGGAGAGTTGTCGAGCGTAGCATCCTTTAATCCCCATGCAGAATATGTCTCAGCGATAAGGCAATGGATTGACTTGAAGATCATCAACAGTTCAAAATTTAAAATCCTTGTTGACCTTATGTATGGTTCCGGCACAAATTATTTCCCGGAATTTCTGGAAGATTCGGTGACGCAAATTCACACAGCGGCCGATACGAGTTTTGGGGGAACCCAACCTGAACCGGTCGAAGCGAATCTGAAAGAGGCCATCGGTAAAATGAAGGCCGGAGGGTTTGATATCTGCCTTGTTAATGATGGTGATGCAGACCGGATCGGTGCGATAGATGAAAAAGGGAATTATGTCACATCACATCAGATATTCTCGCTCCTCATAAAGCACCTCGTTGAATTCAAGAAGTGGAAAGGGCGCGTTGTGAAGTCGATCACGACAACACAGATGATTGACCGTCTCTGCAGAAAATATAATCTGGAGCTTCAGACAACGCCGGTTGGATTCAAGTATATCAGCCCGGCACTGAACCACCCCAATGTGTTGATGGGCGGCGAAGAGTCAGGCGGAATCGGCATTCCACGGCATGTCTGCGAAAGGGACGGAGTTTTGTGCGGATTGCTTCTGGTCGAATTGATGGCGGTGAGAGAGCGCCATCTGAGCGAGCTGGTGGTGGAACTGCAAAGAGAGGTTGGCCCCTGTTATTATAAGAGGATCGATCTTCAACTTAATAATGAAACGATTGCCACTGCGAGGACCAATCTTGATAAAAATGCGGGGGCAGTAAAGAAATTGTGTGGCAAGAAGGTAAAGACGCTCGACCGTATCGATGGCTATCATTTCCTGCGTGAAGATGACAGCTGGCTCCTCATGAGGGCATCCGGCACGGAACCGCTCTTCAGGACATATGCAGAGGCGGCAAGCCCTGAAGAGATGGATGAATTGCTCGCGGAGGCAAGAAAACTGACGGGGGTCTAAGTGAAAGAATATTCTCACCGAATGAAGATGCTGATGGTCTGCGTCCTCTATTTTATGGAGGGTGTGCCCTATGGTTTTGTCTACGCAACCCTTGCCATCTATTTTAGAACACTCGGCGTCGATCTTCGTGAAATCGGAATTTTAAGCCTGGTGGGGCTTGCATGGACCCTGAAGGTTTTTTGGTCACCGCTGGTTGATAGATTTGGCAGGCGCTATCAATGGATGATCCCGTCGCAGTTGGTGATAGCGGTGTGCATCCTCTTTCTTGCGTTCTTCGGAAGCGCCGGAACATCTCTCATGTTGTGGGTGGTAATATTTATCTTATGTCTTGCCTCTGCAACTCAGGACATAGCGATTGATGCATACACGATCGATCTTCTGAATAAGGAAGAATTCGGAGTGGCGAACGGATATAGGACCGGCGCATATCGTGTGGCGATGCTTACTGCCGGTGGCGGCCTCGTTGCGGTGAGTGAATTTCTGGGTTGGAGTCAGGCGTTTATTGCGCTGGCGCTGGTCATTGTCGGCATCGGCGTTTCGATCATGATCTTTCCGATTTTCAAGCAGGAGAGGGTCCATGTGCACGAGAGGCCTCAACAGAACTGGATTTGGCACACATGGGCGGACCCGATCAAAAATATCTTCAGACTCCCGTATATCTGGTGGATTCTGATCTTTGTCTTATTGTTTAAACTTGGCGATGCGTTGATGGGGTCCATGATTTCGCCGTTTTGGGTGGACAAGGGGCTCACGCGTGTCGAGATGGGTTTCCTCTCAACCGGCAGTGGAATGTTGATGACGATTGCGGGCGCGATGGTGGGGGGATGGTTCACATCGCGATATGGATTTATAAAAGGACTCTGGGTGCTTGGTGCC
>CAZTCA010000102.1:2035-5213 GCA_964612405.1 uncultured Pseudomonadota bacterium | reverse complement strand
GAAGATAGCCGCCGGGATTGTCCTGAAAATACTTTTGGCTTCTCCCTTTTTGCCATATGCGGCCATAAGTGATGCCCTGAGAATTTTTGCTTCACTCTTTTCAAAGATAGATTTGGTTCTAGAAGATTTCTTGTAATATTTGATAGCCGATTTGTAATATTCTTTACCTACAATATTATATCGCTTCAGAAGCAAAAAGAGATTGTGGTTTGCAACTCCCAAATTCTGATAAAACCTATGTTCATCAAGGATGTCAGGACGTTTGCCACCTTCAAAGTCTACAATTTCCTGTGCCTCCTGCAAAAGGTAGAAGGATCTATATGACGGCGGCGCGGTCCTTATCTCTCGAACCGCATCCTCCAATCTCCCGTCTCTGACGGCATTGACAACCTCGATTGGCATGTTCAGTCTTATGGGGATGGAGCCTGACTTCAGTTCCTTTTTTGAAGGTGGAACATATTTTCTCGTATCTTTTGATATTGCCAAAGATGAAATCAGCAGAAGGGGGATTATAAACAGGATTCTATTTCTTGATAATGAAGTCATCATAGTCGCATGCCGAGGGTTTGTGAACGGCATTGCCGTCGGTTAGCACTGCTATTGCAACAGGATTTCTGTCCAACTGTCTTCCTGTATATTTTTCGTAATCATCCCTCACGTTAACAGTGTGAGTTCTCCATTCGCCAAGATGCTCACCTCCGCTATCCTTGGCGATGATAAATGCCTTTCCCGGTTTCTTCTCATAAACGGTTCCAACGGGTGCCAGCGTCGACCAGGTGTATTTGAGCATCTTGCCTCTGCCTTTACTTATTATTATGTAGACTCCGCAGGCGCTGTCATTTGTTGCACGATCGGTTTCGTTTGCGCCCTTTGGAAGTTTTCTAGCACGCCACTTCCATGAAAATTTGGAGTAGTTATCAAGTTTCCAGTAGAAATTCTTCAGAGTCTGCACAGAAATATCACTTGAATCGTCGGCAGAGAGAAATTTGTTGCTGTTTTCCATCTTCACTTTGTAAACATCTTTTGCCTTTCCCCTCCGAAAAGGCCATGTTCTCCAGGCGTCGGGGAACTCTCCCACAGTGTATTGCTGAAAATCTTCGATAACATAATCGGCGTATGCAATGGATGAAGAGAGTATGAGAAGAGACAGGGCGAGTGTGGGGAGAATCTTCATACTGGGAGGATACTATATCGCCTCCAGTTTTGTCAACACATTCTCAAGCTCGCGAGGAAGCGGGGATTCAGATTCTAATAATTTGCCTGATGACGGATGATTGAATCTAATTTTTGATGCGTGCAGAAACTGCCTGTTAAGCTCGGTTCTATCTGTCAGTTTATGTTTTGATTTACAATATAAAGTGTCTCCGGCTATTGGATGTCCGATTGACGCCAAATGGACGCGAATCTGGTGACGGACTCCGGTTTTGATTATTACTTTCAGAAGCGAATATTGTCCGCCCAAGAATTTTTTTATCACTTTATATTCAGTATGTGCTTTTTGCTGACTTCTCCCTCTCTCCTTGGGGGAGAGGGGAATAATCTTCATCTTCTTTCCATCATGGACAATGGGCGAATCAATTATTCCGTCGGAAGGAGTTTCTCCCAAAACCAACGCTGTATATTCTTTATATACCTCCCTGTTTTCAAACTCTTTGCGGAGGTTTTTGTAGGCGCTTTCATTCTTCGCGACCAGCATAATGCCCGATGTGTCATTGTCCAGCCTGTGAACCAGGCCCGCATCCTGACCAAGTGAAGCGAGTTCAGGCCATTTTGCAACAAGCCCGTTTGCCAGCGTTTCGGTTTCTTCGCCCTTCAATGGATAAACAGGAAGCCCCGCAGGCTTATTAAGTGCAATGATATCGCCATCTTCGAAAATTATCTTGATTGGGATGTTTTTATTTGGAATAAGAATCATATAGTTAGTTGAAAACTGTCGGGGGACAGTGTTGGACAGTGTTGACCATAAACCATCAACCATAAACTATCAACTGATATCGAATTCTACTATGAGAATATTAGTCACAGGCGCAACAGGTTTTCTTGGGTCACGTCTTTTGGCGCGTCTTGCCTCCGAGGCCGACCAGCTGAGGGTCCTGAGGCGTAAGAATTCCTTACTCGATCTTATCAAGAACATAAAATTTGAGGATTACATCGGGGATATCACAAATCCGGACGATGTAATGAGTGCCGTTGCAGGGTGCGACGTCGTTTTTCACGTTGCCGCCTCTGTCTCGTATTGGGATAAACTCAAGGAGAAGCAGTTTGACGTAAATGTGAACGGCACAAAGTATATTGTAGAAGCCTGTCTCAAACACAAAGTGAAACGCCTCATCTGCACAAGTTCAATAGTTGCGATTGGGCTCTCAAGGGACGGTAAGCCGGCGGATGAGGATACAACATATAACCTTTGGCCGTATAGAATCGGCTATTGTGATACCAAATATCTTGCGGAGGTTGAGGTCCAGCGCGGAGTGAGAAACGGTCTCGATGCCGTGGTCGTTAATCCCGGCGCAATATTTGGCCCGGGAGATCTGAGAAGGTTTAAGGGGAACCTCTATGGCGGTTCTGTCTGGCGCGGAATATTTTATGTCGGCGGCGGAATTGCAACGGTCGATGTCGATGATGTTGTGGAGGGGCACATCAGGGCGTGGCAAAAGGGGAGAAAGGGCGAACGATATCTTCTGACTAACGAAAACTGTTCATTCAAGGAGATATATGACACGATAATGAAGGCGCTTGGGAAAAAGAGAAGACATTTCAGGGTCAGGATCCCAACGTTTCTGGTTTTCACACTTGCTTATATTGCGGATTTTATATCAAAGGTGACAAACACAAAACCGCTTGTGACACTTCACATGGCAAAGTTCACAAAGCTTCACCTCTATTTTTCAAACGAGAAGGCCAAGCATGATTTAGATATGAATTTCAGATCCCTGCGCGAATCTATTGAGAGATCAATCTCCTGGTTCAAGGAACATGGATATTTGTAAGCCTGTCATTGCGAGCGCCTGCCGGTAGGCAGGTTAGCGAAGCAATCCAGTGCATTCACTAGATTGCTTCGTCGCCTCGAACTTTGTCGAGGACTCCTCGCAATGACAAGTTAAGGAACATGGATATTTGTAGGCCTGTCATTGCGAGCGCCTGCCGGTAGGCAGGTTAGCGAAGCAATCCAGTGCAT
>CAZTCA010000102.1:0-1935 GCA_964612405.1 uncultured Pseudomonadota bacterium | reverse complement strand
ACAAGTTAAGGAACATGGATATTTGTAAGCCTGTCATTGCGAGCGCCTGCCGGTAAGCAGGTTAGCGAAGCAATCCAGTGCATTCACTAGATTGCTTCGTCGCCTCGAACTTTGTCGAGGACTCCTCGCAATGACAAGTTAAGGATATAATCTATTGATCATTCTCGGGAAGGGGATTGTTTCGCGCACGTGTGGTGTGCCGCAGATCCATCCGACAATTCTCTCCAGCCCAATACCAAAGCCGGAATGCGGGACGCTTCCGTATTTGCGCAGGTCGAGATACCACTCAAAGGCCTTCTGAGGAAGTTTGTGTTCTTTGATTCGTTTTAGAAGCGTATCATAATCGGCCTCACGTTCACTTCCGCCGATTATTTCACCGAAGCCCTCGGGTGCGATAAGATCTGCGCAGAGCGCCAGATCTTCATTCTTTGGATCGCGCCTCATGTAAAATGCCTTGATCTTTGCCGGATACTTTTCGACAAATAGTGGGCGATCCAAATCTTTGGTTACCAGTGTTTCGTCATCTGCGCCGAGATCATCATCCGCCTTTATATCGCTTCCCAATTTGTGAAGCTTTTTGATTGCCTCTGCATGTGTTATGCGGGGGAATGGGGTGTCTATCTTCTCCAGCGGTTTTATATCGCGTTCCAGAATGGCAAGTTCATTTTTGTTATTTTTCAGAACCGATTTGACGATGTGCGTGATCAATTCCTCCTGAATCTTCAAGTTCTCATCGTGTTCAACAAATGCCGCCTCTGCGTCCATCATCCAGAATTCTGTCAGGTGGCGTCTGGTCTTTGATTTTTCAGCTCTGAAAACGGGACCAAAATCGAAGACTCGGCCAAGACTCATGATTGCCGCTTCCAGATATAATTGTCCGGATTGTGAAAGATAAGCCTTTCCCATATCAAAATATTCAACCTCAAAGAGCGTTGTTGTCCCTTCACATGCCGCCGGCGTGAGAATAGGGGAGTCGATCTTTATAAATCCCTCTTTATTTAAATATTCATACGTTGCATTGATGACGCTGTTTCTCACACGTTGAATCGCCCACTGTTTGTTGGAACGGAGCCAGAGATGACGATAGTCCATCAAGAAATCCGGACCGTGTTCTTTTTTGCCGATCGGATATTCTTCCGACATCTGAACGAGTTTCAGATTTGTCAGTTGAAGTTCAAAAAGTTCTTTCTTCGGATGTTTGGTGACGGATCCTTCAATTTCAACCGAGCTTTCAAGCGTGAGCGAATCTGCCAATTTCCAGACATTATCTGAAATCTCTTTTTGATTTACGACAACCTGGATATGGCCGCTTCCGTCTCTCACCTGAAGGAAGCCGATTTTTCCCGAAAAGCGCTTGTTGAAAACCCAACCTTTTAAAAGGGCCTTTTTACCGACCGATTTTGCGATTTCTGCGATAAATGTCTGTTTCATTAGGCGTTTATTACACTTATGCGGTGGGGCTTGTAAAGTCTTTATGTGGGGATGGAAGGTCTCAAATCTGTTGCTGGTTGCTGGTTGCCGGTTGCTAGCCATAATCACCGCCTCATAACTACCTAATATTATTGATATATCTAGCAACTAGCGACGAGCAACTAGCGACTAAAATGGCATACAAATTGCTCATATAGCTCCAGATATGACTCTAGCTATACCCACATTAGGGAGGGGTTTGGACGCCATTTCGGGCATGGATTTTAGCTCAGGCTCCGTTCACAGATTCGATCCGTGGAGGGTGGAGAGCTTTGGCCTTAGTGCGTTCGGCATTGGGGCGAGAAATTATTTTGATTATGGCAGTTGGGGTTCGATGGGAGCCAAAGCGCCTATCGGAAATTTGCGTTTTTCAGATAATATAGATCTGGCCTCAGTCAAATTGCCGGATTGGGCCGCGGGATGGTATGACAGCCAGCCTCTTTTTAAAGGTTTGGAAAATTATTT
>CAZTCA010000101.1:0-5279 GCA_964612405.1 uncultured Pseudomonadota bacterium | reverse complement strand
TCCGGAGATCAGGTGGTTCGAACCGGGAGATGTTGAAAAGATGAAAAAAGTTGTGGAGATTTTCTTGCAGCGGTGATAGACACGCCTGAAATTAATTCAAAAAAGGGGAACGAAACTATGTCCAAGATTAAATCAGTTCATGCACGGGAGATTCTTGATTCACGCGGAAATCCAACGGTTGAGGCGGATCTTTATACGGAAAGCGGCGCCTTTGGCAGGGCGGCAGTGCCATCCGGTGCCTCCACGGGTATCCATGAGGCGGTTGAGCTTCGCGACGGCGATAAAAAACGCTTCAACGGAAAGGGTGTTTCAAAGGCGGTCAATAATGTAAATGAAGCGATTGCCAAAACTGTTGTCGGCAAACCGGTTGACGATCAGAAGACTCTCGATAAATTGATGATAGATCTCGACGGCACAAACAATAAGGGGAAGCTAGGCGCTAACGCAATTCTTGCTGTTTCAATGGCGGCGGCCCGCGCGGCGGCAGCAGAGAAAAAAGTACCCCTGTATATGTATATTGCAGAATTATTTGGAATAGTTACCAACGCACCAACGCACCAACGCACTAACGCACTAACTATGCCTGTTCCAATGATGAACATCCTAAACGGAGGACAGCATGCGGATAACAATGTTGATATTCAGGAATGGATGATAATGCCGGTCGGTGCAAAGTCCTTCAAAGAGGGTCTCCGGATGGGGGCCGAGGTGTTCCACTCGCTCAAGAGTGTTTTGAAAGAGAAGAGATATAACACCTCAGTCGGTGATGAAGGCGGGTTTGCGCCGAATCTCAAGTCAAATCAGGAGGCGCTTGATGTAATTATGACCGCAATCGGCAAGGCAGGATATAAAGCCGGAAGCGATGTGATGCTGGCTATCGATCCTGCCGCCTCATCATTTTATGAAAACGGTATTTATAACCTTGCGGCAGAAACAAAGCCAAAGAAGAACGCCGGTGAATTGATCCATTGGTATAAAGATCTGGTGGAGAAATATCCAATTGTTTCAATCGAAGACGGTCTGGCAGAAGATGACTGGGATGGTTGGGAGGCGATGACAGAAGAGCTCGGCAAAAAAATTCAGATCGTGGGCGATGATATCTTCGTCACAAATCCTGAACGTTTCTCAAAAGGGATCAAGGGGAAGATTGCAAATTCGATACTGATCAAATTAAATCAGATCGGGACGCTAACTGAGACGCTTGAAACAATCAAGATGGCACATGAAGCTGGCTATACAACTGTCATCTCGCATCGTTCCGGCGAGACGGAAGACGCGTTCATTGCCGATCTGGCAGTTGGCACGGCCGCCGGCCAGATAAAGACGGGTAGCGCTTCACGTTCCGACAGGATTGCAAAGTATAACCAACTCCTGCGCATTGAAGAAGAACTTGGCGATAAAGCCACCTATAAATGGATGTTGAAAAAAAGTTAAGCTCGTTAGGTTGGTTATGTTCGTTTGGTTATTATTAATATAATAATAAGAAATCTTTGAAAAGTCACTCGCGTTGTCATTGCGAGCCCCAAAAGGGCGAAGCAATCCAGTGCAACTAATTGAATTCACTAGATTGCTTCGTCGCATAGCTCCTCGCAATGACATTCACTATGAGTAAAGTAATTCGACCTATAAAAAAGACCGACCTCGATGTGATACTTGGCATAGAGGGGCGGTCTTTTTCTTTACCGTTCACCAGGCAAATGTTTGAATCGCTTTTGGAACAAGATCTGTTCGATGGATTTGTGTCAGAAGTGGGTGGACAAACCGCCGGTTATTTGATTTATTCACTGGTTATAGACGAGATGCAGTTGATCACAATAGCGACAGATACTCCGTGGAGAAAAAAAGGGATTGCCGAAGGCTTGATGAAGCGGATGATGGAAGTTGCTGATGCGAGTGAGGTGAAAGTGATCTTTCTTGAGGTGAGGGTCTCAAATGTGGCGGCGAGATCTCTCTATGATAAGTTTGGATTTAAAAAAGTGGGGTTGAGAAAAGGTTATTATCAGGATAATGGCGAGGATGCCATCACTATGGCTAGGGATTTATGAAAGACGCTCTCTCACAAATAGTTTCCAATGACCGGCTGACCGGAGATTATTACCGCTTGCGGGTCAGAACCGGTTGGAAAGATTATACTCCGGGGCAATTTTTAATGATTGATGTTCCGGGCGATGCAACTTTTTTACGCCGGCCATTCGGAATCTGTTCCCTCAAAGATGGTATTGCCGAAATTTTATATAAAATTGTCGGCAAGGGGACCGAAGTGATGTCAAAACTGGCCTTTGGAACTGAAATTTCCATCCTAGGCCCGCTTGGCAAAGGTTTTGTTTTTCCAAACTCTGAACTCCGAACTCTGAACGTATTGGTAGCGGGCGGCTATGGCATCGCACCTCTTTATGGTTTAGCAGAGCGACTCAAGGGCGAAACGCATCTTTTTTATGGCGCGAAATCTTCGGGCGATCTTCTTTATTTGGATGAATTCGAAAAACTCGGCGTAAAACTCCACCTCACCACCGAAGACGGTTCCAAGGGCGAAAGAGGCCTCATTACATCAGAATTGGAAAAGTTTTCACGATTCACGGTTCACGATTCACGGTTCACGGTTTTCGCATGCGGCCCAAAGCCCATGCTTTCCGCCGTTCAGTCGCTAGTTGCTAGTCGCTCGTCGCTAGCAACAAGCAACAAGCAACAAGCAACGGTCGGATGCCAGCTCTCCCTTGAGACCTACATGGCCTGCGGCTCCGGCGTCTGTCTGGGATGCGTGACAAAGAATAATAAGGGCGAATATGTTAGAGTTTGCAAAGAGGGGCCGGTTTTTGATATAAAGGACCTTGCAAGTCATTGCGAGGAGCGGTAGCGACGAAGCAATCTAGTGAATGCTCTGGATTGCTTCCCCCTCGACAAGCTCGGGGTCGCAATGACGATACGACTATGAATCTCAAAATAAAAATAGGCAGGATCGAACTCAAAAATCCAATCTGTGTCGCGAGCGGAACGTTTGGCTATGGCGAAGAATTCCATAAAGATTATTATGATATTTCAAAACTCGGTGCGGTCTTCACAAAAGGGATCAGTCTCAGACCTCGTGAAGGAAATTCAACACCGCGTGTTGTTGAGACATATTCCGGAATGCTCAATGCAATTGGCCTTCAGAATGTCGGACTTGAGAAATTTTTGAGCGATAAACTCCCGTTCCTCAAAAAAGTCGGCGCAACGACAATTGTAAATATCTTTGGTGCCACAATTGATGAATATGCCGAACTTGCCGGAGCCCTTGATAAAGCAGACGGCGTTGCAGGTGTTGAGGTAAATATCAGTTGCCCCAATGTGAAGCAGGGTGGTGTGCAGTTTGGTATCGACCCGAAACTCGCCGCAAAGGTTACGAAGGCTGTTCGAAAGAAGACGGACAAAACTGTTATTGTTAAACTCTCGCCAAACTATCACAACATTCCGGAGATGGCGCGCGCCGTTGAAAAGGCCGGTGCCGACGCACTTTCATGCATCAATACAATTACCGGCATGGCGATTGATATAAAGACAAAGAAGCCGGTTCTTGCAAATATTGTCGGTGGGCTGTCAGGCCCGGCAATCAAGCCGGTTGCATTGAGAATGGTTTGGGAAGCGGCAAATGCTCTAAAAGGGCCTGTCATTGCGAGCGGAGCGAAGCAATCCAGTGCAAAATCCAGAATTCCAATAATAGGCTGTGGCGGCATCATGAACATAAATGATGTTATCGAATTTCTCCTTGCCGGCGCCACCGCAATTCAGGTCGGCACGGCAAACTTTATCAAACCGACAATCGCAAACGAACTTATCGGTCAGCTCGAACAATATCTCGGCAACAAAGATGTCAGTGAATTAATCGGTGGATTAGATATCTAAATGCCCGTCTCTCAATCTAAACATAAAGACCTTGAAGCCCGGATGGTGAAGATCGGAATCAAGGAAGCAGATCTCACTGAAAAATTTGTCCGCTCATCCGGTCCCGGCGGGCAGAATGTGAATAAGGTCTCAACCTGTGTTGTCATAAAACATATTCCAAGCGGCATTGAGGTGAAGTGTCAGAAAGAGCGCTCACAGGCCCTGAACCGTTTCATCGCCAGAAGAATCCTTGTTGAAAAGTTGGAAGAAAAGATTTTCAAAAATAAGAGTGAAGCGGCCCAGAAGAAATGGAAGATAAAGAAACAGAAGAAACGCCGAAGCCGCCGCGCCAAAGAGAAGATCCTAGAAAACAAACGTAAACATTCCGAAAAGAAGGCCTTGAGGAAGAGGGTTGTCTGATAATAAGGAACCGTCGAGAAATGCCATTATTCTTATAGAATTAAAAAATGAGATGTCTATCAACCACGATTTTTTTCTTTACTGTCTTCAAAAAACATATAGAGTCGCCCAAACTGCTATGAAAAAAATAATTCGTCAGCTATTCTACCTTCTGCTTTGCCCCCTCTATTTCATCTTTTCAATACTTCAATTATTGTTTTTGATTTTCATTCCCAAAAAAATCTATAAAAACGTATATATTAATTTAGAAGAAGATGAGGAAAACAAACGAATCGAGAGCATTAAAGATTATATCAATCCTGGTGATACCATTTTGGACGTGGGCTCTGGCAACGGACGTTTTGGGTTGAAGGTGGCCAATACTCTGCAGGTTACCGTTCAGGGCGTTGATGTTGTCGACTATGCCGACTCATCCATTCCTGTTCATCTATATGATGGAAAAAAATTGCCATTTCAGGACAAGTTCTTTGATGTAATTTTTGTGGCTTTTGTTCTACATCATACTACGAATCACGAAGAGATTTTTAGTGAGTTGGTTCGTTGTGCGAGAAAGAAAATAGTTGTAATTGAAGACACGTATGGTAGCCCATGGCAGAAACTTTTCACGATATGGAACGACTATCAAACAAACATCATGCAGGGGTATATTAAAGTCCTGAGGGGATGTGCCAAGAGCGGTGTGGTAGATGTGCCTATGCCATTTACATTTCGATCAGTTAAGGGATGGGAAAGCTTTTTTGCTAAGTTCAACGTCCGCATTGAAGGCTCTTTGCTCCGCCACTCTTTCTATAAACCACTTTCGAAAATCACTTTTGCTTTGAACCTGAAGAATTGAACAGAGATTTGCTCCAAGAAAATCTAACAAGTCACAGGGGCTCGCTTCTCTTTCCAATTCCGTATCCTTCGGTTGTTATCAATTGATTTTTTGATGCTGGTTATTTTTTGTGCGCCAAAGAGAAGATCCTAGAAAACAAACGTAAACATTCCGAAAAGAAGGCCTT
>CAZTCA010000100.1:0-5298 GCA_964612405.1 uncultured Pseudomonadota bacterium | reverse complement strand
TGCTTCGCTAACGCTCGCAATGACGTGCGATGTGTTCACTAGATTGCTTCGCTAATGCTCGCAATGACAAGCACTGCTTGCACTAGATTGCTTCGCTCTGCTCGCAATGACAAGCGCTGCTTGCACTGGATTGCTTCGTCACCACGTCTTCGACGCGGCTCCTCGCAATGACACGCAAATTACTTAATCTTCCACTTCAATTTGCTCTCGGCGACGATGCTTCGGAGGACGAGTTGGGGCTTTTCACCCAACTCCACGGCGGGGAATTTAACCATATATGCCTTGTTCCAACGGTCAAGATAGGGATAAAAGACACGCTCTGTCGGCGTGATTGAAACAACCTGAACACTCTCTGCCGGAACTTCAACACCGTTTGCATCAACAAGATAGGCCTTCCAGACGGAATCGCTATAAAGCGAAAATTCCTTCAGATCCTCTTTCGTATACAAACTCACAAAAAATGCCTCGCCTTCGGGGCGGACGACTTTTTCATTCATATTCTTTTTCGCGAGAAGCGCATCCTGCGCATCGAGAACTTCATCCGTCAGAAATGTGGCCTTCCACATGAGCTTCGCATCCATTGTGTCAAACGTATAGATGCGGTCCCCTTTTGTCCACTTTCTGATGGTTGAATTGTAACCGGCCTCGGCGCTATTTAGAGTAATCAGTAGTATTATCGCCGTTATGATTCCACAGATTAACCGGCTTCTCTTGATCATATATATCCTCCACCCACCCCTGAGAGCTGGATCTTGCAAGACGGCTGTGCTCTGAAAGCCGCGATTCTATCCATTTGTCAATTTCATCATATACCTGATCGGCCACCTCTTCATTGAGCAGTTCGTGATATTGGCCGGGATAGATCCTGAGCTCTTTCTTCTGGATTATCGTATTATAGTAAAACTTCTTAGTCGCTTCAACTGATGTGATCATATCTTCACTGCCGTGCATGAAGAGACATGGGATTTTTAACTGGAAAGGGAGACGCGGCAGGACTGTCAGATTCTTGAGAATCTCTGCGCCGAGCCTAGCGGTGACGTGCCAGTTCATCAACGGATCATTCTTTATCGCTTCAACCACTTTTGGATTGTGTGACAAAAATTCGGGGTCTACCACCGATTTCATTTTCAGGATCGGGAACCACGTCGATGCAAAGAACGCGAGTTTTCTCTTCCACTTCGGCAGATCAATCAGGGGTTCAATGTTCGGAGAAAGCGCAACGAGGCCGCGAAGCCCTTTTGAATATTTTGAGACAAAATTTATCGCAACCTGCCCGCCAAAACTGTGGCCGATCAAAAAAGTCGGGGTCGACGGATGTGTCTCATGGAGGTGATCCATGATCTGCGCCAGATCGCGCGTGAAATCTGAGAATTGCTTGCAATGCCCCCTTCTGCCGGTCGATCTTCCGTGGCCGCGCTGATCATAAAGACAGACGCCATATCCCTTCAACGCAAAATATCGGACGAGGGCGCCATATCTCCCCTTGTGATCGCCAAGGCCGTGGACAAAGACGATGTTCGCCTTGGGCGAGGTCGGGAGCCAGAACTCATAATAGAGCTTCACCCCGTCGGCCATTTCAAGATATTTGAGTCTTGCGTCCATTTTTTTCGTATACCGTATTCCCTATTCCGTATACCGTTTAAGACTTTTGGAAATCTTCAAGCAATTTCTTCTGCTTCTTCGATAATTTCTTCGGCGTCTTCACAAAGATGTTTATAACCTGATCGCCGTTTCGCCTTGAGTGTATGTTCTGAAAACCCTTTCCCTTTAACTTGACCACCTCGCCGGTCTCGATTCCGGCCGGTATCTCAATCTCTTCCTTGCCATATAAAGTCTCAGCCGTCAATTTAGTTCCAAGGGCCGCTTCAGGAAAGTTCAAGGCCATATCAAGATGAACATCGTCACCACTACGTTTGAAAAATTTGTGCGGCTTGATCGAAATCACCACATAGAGATCTCCCGTGGGTCCGCCGCCGGTGCCGGCCTCTCCTTCACTGCGAAGGACGAGCCTCATTCCATCTTCAACTCCCGCGGGAACCTTGACATTCAATTTTTTCTTTTTTCTAACGCGGCCCTGACCGCGGCAATCTCCGCACGGTTTTTCTATAACACTCCCCTGACCATGACACTTTGGACAGGTCGTCTGAATCATAAAGAAGCCGCTCGACCTTCCGACACTTCCGGAACCGCGACATGTTGGACAAGTCACGCGTCCGGCGCCCTTCTCGGCGCCGCTTCCGCCACACGAGTCGCACGCCGCCTGTTTTGTAACCGGCACCTCTTTTTCAACTCCAAAGGCCGATTCTTCAAAAGATATCTCGAGATCAAGACGAAGGTCGGCGCCGCGCATTCCGCCCCCTCTTCTTCTGCCGCCAAATCCAAATCCTAAATCTCCAAACCCACCGCCGCCTCTACCACCAAAAAATTCTTCAAAGATTGAGCCAAACGATGAGAAGATATCATCAACACCGCTAAAACCGCGAAAGCCAGCACCCTCTAAGCCGGCATGGCCGTATGAATCATAGAGCTGGCGTTTCTGCGTATCCGAGAGGACCTCATAGGCCTCAGACGCCTCTTTGAATTTCTCCTCCGCTTCATTGTTGTCCGGATTCCTGTCGGGGTGGTACTGCATCGCCAACTGGCGATAGGCCTTCTTTATCTGAGCCGAATCGGCATCTCTCTGGATGCCCAATATTTCATAGTAATCCCGCTTGGTCATGATCGGGCATAAGATAGGGATTTTTGCTGAAAAGTCAATAGGTTAAACCGTCAATCGTTGATCGTTTATCGAAAAAAGGAGTCTGACACCTTTTTTGACCTATAGGCACAAAGATGAGTTGAAATTTTATCTGCGAAAGTTCTATTTAAAATAATTAGGATCTAAAAGAGTGGTGTTCGGCGGAATTGGGGCCTCTTTCTTGACCGCACTTTTTGCATCTTTTGGAGCCTTGGGCGGATTATATTCTAGGAGCGCACTTGGTGGTGAATAGTCTCCAAAACCGGACAACCTCATACCCTTATAATAGAAGAGTGGTGGTTTCTGTGTAATGTGACAGCTATCAATTCCACAGCCTTCACTGATCTCAACAGGGCCTCTGTGGCAAGCCATACATTCAATACCTCTTTCAGGAGTATGCATTGCATCATAAATTGGCCAGTTACCTCTATTAAACATCGGCGAATTATTCTTTTGAGCATATTCATTCTTTCCGTGACAGCCATCACAACTCTCATGCCATAAATGCTTTTGATCATCCCAAAGGCCCGACTTCCTCATTAACGCTTGATCGATGACAGGCTTTCCATCTGCACTGATACCATTCTGCTCGTGACATCCGCTGCAGACTTTTTCCAATTTCTTTAAATCATCGTGAGTACCATTGTGAGGGTAACATACACTGCTACTGTCTCTTGCCTTTAATCCGCCTCCATGAAGAGTGTCTAGGCAGCGAATGTTGCCAATATTAAAATATGCCGCCGCCATTCGGCGCATGACATCTTTATAAACCTCATCTTCAAAACTTTCTTCAGGAATAGAGACGCCGTGAGCCATCTTTTCTTCTGCAATATCAAAATAGTTAACCTTGTCTTGTGGATTTATCGGATCCGGTGAAAAATCTGTGCCCGCGGCATAGACAGCCGCCTTGACTCTGTCTTTATATTCGCCTTCAAGGTCGTCAATAACAGTTCCAATATAATCACGATTGCTTAAATAATAACAGAGATGAGCCATCTGATTTGTTGGAGTGTTTTCAATTACCCATGCTATGGTATCTGGATGGACGTCATCTACATAAAGAGTGGCTTTCCACTTGGCCCAAGCTTTCACAATTGCATAAAACGACTTCACGGCAGAGTAGCCCTTCTCATCTTCTACAACTTTTTCAAATCCTTTTGGAGCAATGAGCCTCAGACCGCTATCAACCATATATTGGCTACCGTTTGACACCGCCTCGTCCATCACTCCCTGCATATAATATGTTGCGGCATCACGCATGATCTCCACATAAAAATTTACACAACCGGAATTTTTGCAGACAGCTCTCCCGGCCGCATCTTTTACTACGAAAATATTTTTACCTCTTGGGGTTTCATATAATTCAAATCGATTATACAATGCCCTTTCAACTTGAACCCTGTTAAAATTTCCGCTTTCGCTGGAATCTGTGAGTTCTTCCATCATAAGCTTCGCGCTATTATTTCCGTCAACCAAGAGATATGCAAGATGGGGAAGATCTTCGGGTGGGCACTCTTTAAACGCGGCCGCAATATAATCCAAATCCTCTTCATCAATGAAAAGACTATCAACTATATCTCTGATGCGGTAAGCCCTTTCAGCAAGATTAAATTCAGGTCTCAGCTCGACAAGATTCTCCTTAGGTGGATAGGGATATACCTTCCTGTGCAGCTCTACGCCCCCCAACAAAATATTTGCCGAAATCCCTTCGCACTTGCCTGCCTCATCGGTGGGATAAAAACATCCCATCTCCTGTTTTGCCTGTTTGACTAATTGATATTTTTTCTTGCGGGCCTTTTTCGACTGATTTGCTCCTTTGAGTTTAAATTTTTGAAGCTTTTCGGCCAGAATACGATCAAACTTCCATGAACCGGGCAATTTGTTCTCGTCATCCGTCGAGCCGGCAATTTTGTCCCAAAGTATTGTTAGAAATCCCTTCTCAGAATCTGCAGTGGCAGTAACAGATACATAAAAATCTTTGAGTTTTCCGCTGTCGTCTATTGCGCGGAAAATTCCCAGAAGATCTTTTTCTGATTTTGTGCTCTCAACAATTCCAAGAAGATCTGCTTTTTTTCCTTCATATGTGTCTCTATCCAATATCGCTTGAATCGTTGCGATTTTCTGAGCAACCGTCATGTTTGATGCATCGATTGGTGCCATTTTTTAATCCTCCTAAAACTAAAATTATTTAGCTTAAACTTAAGTTTGACTACCCGTCTTATCTTCGGCAATTTTCTAAAAAGGTTTCGTGATAAATTTCTAGAAAAATAACCTTATAAATCATCTAGATACGAGTCATTACAAATCACTTTTTTTTATTCATTATTATCAAGGGGTCTCCAGTTATCTTTATCAGACTCTAAGATCAAGTCTTTTCGATAAAAAAAATGAAAAAAATGGAACAATTTCAGTCATGTTTTGGATGAGGATTAATCAGTACTTGAAATTGTGGCGGATTTGGCTTATACGACTGGGACACTCACCATTAAAACATTGGTGACATAAAAGGAGATACTATGAAAAAGCCCCCTTTGGTCAACCAAAGGGTTGACAGTCAAGCT
>CAZTCA010000099.1:0-5336 GCA_964612405.1 uncultured Pseudomonadota bacterium | reverse complement strand
GTCGCTTTGCTCCTCGCAATGACAGAAAGTGTCATTTCCCGACAGGCTCCTAGTCGGTTTGTTGACGAAAAAGTTGCTAACTTTTTACTGGCAAAGAGCGGCGCATATCCTATGAATTTGCATGCGAGTCAAGAATTAAAAAAATATTTTAAACTCAAAGCGGCAAACCCTTAAATGATGAGGTTTTGCGCCTACTTAGCATAGTTTAAAATTGAATAATTAATATTTAGTTGAATAACTTTTCTATCAGATATCGCCGAATCGGATGAATTTCCGAAATAACCATACCTAAAATCATTATTCCGCCACCCATCATAGAAATTGTCGTGAGTCTCTCACCTCCCCACCAGTAGGCAAAGACAACCCCAAACACCGCCTCCATCGCCAGAATTATCCCTGCCCTTGTCGGGTCAATTACTCTTTGTGCGGCCGCCTGAACTGTGAAGGCAAGGACTGTTGCAAAGAGAGATGTGACTATAATTGTAATGATTGCTATTTTTGGAATCTCGGTTGTAAAACCCCCTTTGAACAACGCAACAACTCCGCAAATAATGGCAACTGTCAAAAATTGAAACGCAACCAGGGGGATCAAGTTGTGCCTCACTGAATATCTTCCTGTGTATATGATCTGCCACGCCGCCACGATTGCACATAGAAGCATCAGCACGTCGCCGATATTCATGCCCGTGAAGCTATACTGCGTCAGAAAATACAATCCTATCAGAGATATAATGGCTCCTATCACCGACAATAGGTTGCTTTTTGTCCGGAAAAATATGGCCGCAAAGATTGGAATGAATATGAGATATAGACCGGTGATGAGGGCCGCATTTGAAGCAGTTGTATATTGAAGCCCCTCTGTTTGTGTAATAAACGCTAACCCCAGCAAAATTCCCAAAATAATTGCAGATTTAAGCGTTTTTTTATCTATTTTAACTATTTTTTTGTAAAAAATGGCGCCCATTATCAAGAAAGCTAGTATAAATCTGATAAATAGGAAGAAATAGAGGTCTATTTCGGCCACAGTCCACTTAACAAGTATAAAAGTTGAGCCCCAAAAGATTGTGACAAATAATAGACTGGCGATGGCCATAGACTGCTTTAATACAAGTTTCTGCTCCATGCTATTCTTATCTCCTTATAATCATTAGTGTTTTATCTTTATACCATTCCGGCTTGACATTTACAATAATAGACTATATTTAGGAATCGTTCTCAATAAAGGGGATTTAAAAATAGGGGGCCGGTATGAAATATTTTGTATGCAAGGTTTGTGGTCATGTGGAATTTGGAGAGGCGCCGGCAAATTGCCCGGTCTGTGGAGTTCCGAAAGAACAGTTCAAAGAAGATGAAAATATAATAAAAAAACCGGCAGATCCAAAAAATCTAACCGACGGCGACAAGAAACATATACCTAATTTTACGGTAGTGAAACAGTGCGGGCTGATCCCAGGGGCATGCACAGATGTTCACGTCAAAATCGGTGATATCATGCACGTGATGGAAGAAAAGCACTGGATCCAGTGGATTGATGTTTACCTAAATAAAGTTTTCATGGCCAGATATGAAATGAAGCCAACCGGGCCAAATGCATGTGTGGGCTTGCATCTGAAAAATGATAAAGGTGGGATGTTGACAGCAATCGAATCCTGCAATGTTCACGGCTATTGGATGGCGGACACTGAAGTATAGATTTGAGAGGGGCAGTCCACCTCAATGAAATATGATGTGATTATTATCGGGGCCGGAGCTTCCGGGATGATGTCGGCGGTTACTGCGGCTGAGGCTGAAAAATCTGTATTGCTCTTGGAGAGTAATAAAATTAAGCCGTTTCTTCTGAAAGACAATTATGTTGAACTTATGCGGTTTTATTTCAAACTGTATTTGCCCGATTTCTTGGTGCCTATTTTTTGGATAATCCCAGCCTTAATCAAGGGCTTTAACAAGTCCATAGCCCCCTGTTTGGAAATGTCGAGGGCCTCCCATAACTCTTTCGGCGACATACTCTTTTTTTCGTGCAGAAGATTTAATAGCTTCTCCTGTTTGGGTCTTAAAACTATCTTTTCCGGGCCAAGGTTCAAATATAACTCTTGAATACGCCTAAGAACTCGCTCGAGTATCAGATGAATTCCTTCTGCAACATATTCCAACCAACCAGTTAGATCATCATTCTGCTGTCTGACGTTATCTAGAGCACGGTAATAACCTTGTCTGTCTTCCCAGTAGAATTCATCGACAGAAAAGATATGGTTGGTATCAAACCCACGTCGATATAATTCCCACAATGCTAGAACTCTACCAGTGCGGCCGTTACCGTCTCCAAATGGATGGATTGCTTCAAAACGATAGTGGATTATTCCCGAAGAAATAACAGGTGGCCATTTTGAGCTTAAGTTGTTCCACCAGTCTAATAATTCGATAGTCAATTGTCTTACGACTTCCGGTTTTGGAGGAAAGTAATTTCCAACCCTAACTGCAATCTTCCGAAATTCACCCGCTTTTCCCTGATCCATTACGTCGCCAGAAATGATCTTATGTAGTTTGAGCAAGTCTTTTTCTAGAATGATCTTCCTAGAAGCATTCTTCTCGATAAACCGCAATGCCGCAAAATAATTAAGAACCTCTCGTTTTGACCTTGCCGTTGCAGTTGGCAACTGTTTGCCATCTTCCAGGAGTCGAACTTCCTCTAGTGTTAATGGATTCCCTTCAATTGCTGTGGAACCGTGAGTATTGCGAACCCTTGCGTCCTTCTGAAGAGAAGGTGTCCATGGAACCCGTATGGTTGATGCCGTGATTTTCTCTCTAAAAGAAGCGATTTCTTCGATGATCTTGACCAGATGAGCGGTTACGATAAATTTAGGAACGTAAAGCATGGACAATAGTTAACATATTAGTCAAGCATTAGTCAAGTTATTAGTAAAGTGGGGGGAGGCTGATAACAAAAAAGCCCTCTGATTACGAGGGCTTTAAATGTTTGCTCCGCTGGATAGACCAAGTTAGAACCTGTTTGATAGTCAAGGGCACTTACAACAATTTATAAAATATACTTTACAAATTGTGAAATATGGCGTAACCTGGCCATATTCTTATGAAAAACAGAACACTTGTAAGCACCATTTCAGCTCGATTGATGGAAAAAGAGCCGTTGATTCAGGTAATTGTTGGCCCCAGACAGGTCGGTAAAACCACCGCACTTAAAGAGGCTATTGGAGCAACGGCTGTTTATGAAAGCGCAGACAATCCGACACCCACTCAAAGTGGTGCTGTTGAAGAATGGTGGAATGAAGCATTAAATAGTGAATCCAAGATACTTGCTATAGATGAGGTTCAAAAGGTTTCGGCCTGGACCGAAGTTCTAAAAAAATTATGGGATAAAAAACCGAAGGCACTTAAAGTCATAGTAACTGGATCTTCAGCGCTATTGCTTGAAAAAGGACTTAAAGAATCATTGGCCGGCAGATTTGAACTGATCCGAGCCGAACACTGGAACTATAAAGAGTCAAAAAATGTATTTAATCTGTCTCTGAACGAGTTCATTGAGTTCGGATGTTATCCAGGTTCGATGCCAATGTTAAAGAGCGACATTAACCGATGGGGACAATATGTCAGAGATTCCATCATTGAACCGGCAATTGGAAGAGATTTGCTTCAGTTATATCCCGTTGATCAACCGGCCTTATTAAGACAAGTATTTGGCGCTGCCGTTTCTCTTCCAGCGCAGGTCGTCAGCCTGCAAAAGATCCAGGGGCAATTGCAGGGAAAAGGAACGCTTCCGACGATCCAGCATTACTTAAAATTATTGTCAGATGCATTTTTAGTGAGCGGAGTGGAAAAATACTCTAAATCTTTGTTTCGAACGAGAAAGAGTTCCCCAAAACTGATAATACATGACAATGGGCTCCTTAGATCGTTTGAAAAACCTATTACGCAAAGTATATCCCCAGAAAAAATGGGGCATTATTTTGAAAATTGCATCGGCGCTCGCTTTATTGAGGCTGGTTGGGATACTTACTACTGGAAAGACAGGGATCTTGAAGTCGACTTTGTGGTAATAGGCCCAAATGGTGAAAAGTGGGCGGTTGAAGCTAAAAGTTCTAAAACCACCGAAAAAGAGATGAAAGGCCTTCTTAAATTTTGTGAATTACACAAGGGTTTTGAGCCGATTTTAATTTCACTAATTGGACAAAAATTCGATGGAATAAGAGCTCTGGATGCTGAAGAGATATTATCTTTCAGCAGGAAATATTAGGCCTGTATTAGTCAAATTATTAGGATGTGTCGTCAATTCCAAAAAAACTAGGGACGCGCACTTTTGCAACATAAGTCTACTCTCCTCTCCGCTTCAGCCACGTTTTGTCAAACAAATCGCTACAGCATTCCGTAAAACGGTTGTTTTTTGATGGCTATTGTAGTATTGGATTTGAGGATAATTCTTACTATGAAGCATATCCCAAATGCCATCACCGCGCTGAGATTGATCCTATTGTTCCCCTTTATTATCATATTATTAAATGATAAATTCATTGTGGCTTTGATTCTCTATTTAATAATGGAGGCTTTGGATAAACTAGATGGGAAGATAGCCCATTGGTTCGGCATATCAACAAAAATTGGCGTTTTTTGGGACGCCTTTGTTGATAGCATGACACACATGACCGCCTTTATTTTCTTTTTCGCCGCTGGTGGCTTACATATTATGCTATTGCTCGTTATTATCTGGAGAGAATTCACTATCATTTTTTTACGCCTGACAAGTCTTTTAGTGAATGAGCCCATTGGTAGTTTGATGATTGGAAAAGCGAAGGCTCTTATTCATGCCGCTACAATAGCCTATGCGCTCTGGGTCCTTCATTCAAAGGACGGTGACAATTTGTTTCTCAAAATTATGTTCTATATTTCTGCAGGCGCAAGTATTGTTTCGGGTGTGGTGTATATCTATAAAGGGAGAGCTGTTTTGAAAAAGGCCTTTATATGAGCGCACTCATCTTCACAAAAAAACCACCGATGGTTGGGTTGCAAAGAATGTCAATGCAAGAATCTCAATACCAATATCCAAAATGCTAGCCCATTACAACATCCATCCCAACTGGATAACTTTGATGAATTTGCCTTTTGTTCTTCTCATGTTTTATTTTATTTCGATGCCATCGTATTTGGCCAGCGTCATCTCAGGCATTCTCTTCCAATGGTGCTCAATCTTTGATGGATGCGACGGAGAAGTTGCAAGAGCGTGCAACAAGACGTCGTTGATTGGTGGTTGGCTTGATACGTTTATGAACAATCTATGTTATATTCTGTTTATTATCGGCCTTTCTTTGTGGCATATCAACACCAGC
>CAZTCA010000098.1:0-5496 GCA_964612405.1 uncultured Pseudomonadota bacterium | reverse complement strand
GGGTTTTTACATCCCAATAGATTTCAAAATTTCAGTGCGGGGCAATTCTACAACCCATCTATTTCCAAGACCTTCAAGTTTGAGCGAACCAATGCGCAAACGTTTGAGCGAAACCACCGGATGACCGACAACTTCAAACATCTGCCTCACCTGTCTCTTTTTGCCTTCAGTTATGACAATCCTCACCACCGTTGTATTCATTCTTGCAGTCGGCATCTTTTTTCTTTTAACAACCTCAACCTTTGCCGGCTTTGTTGTGTAATTTTCGTCCTCAACTTTGATTATAACGCCGCTCTCCAATTGTGATATTACCTTATCTTTAACGTTTCCTTCCACAATCGCCTCATATTCCTTTTCAATCTTCTCCACCGGTTGTAAAATCTTTGAAGCGACCTGTCCGTCGTTTGTCACAATCAAAAGCCCTTCGGTGTCTCTATCAAGACGGCCAACCACGAAAAGTGAACGCAACATGGCAGGCTGATCTTTCATGATAGTGTTGAATAAATCGGTGATATTCGGATATTCCCCGCGCTGGCACGAGTGTCCTTTAGGCTTATTTACCAGAAAATAACGTGTCGGTTGCAATTTTATAGGTTTCCCGTCAACAAAGACACGCCTCTTTTTTGCGTCAAAGATAAACGATTCCGCGGTCACAACCTCGCCGTCCACGGTTACGCGGCCCTTCTTGATCATGTGCGAGATCTGAAAGTTGTTCTTTGCCGCTCCGGCCCGCGCCAAAAACTGGTGTAATTTAAGCTTCATGCGGGTTCTACTATACTACTCCAGGCCGCTTGACAAGCTATCTTGTGAAGGATAAGTTCCGGTCAGTTCTTTTAAATGGGGGCGAAATGGCTTCGACGGAGATAGCGAAGCGCTTCGCGGCATGCCGACCACCTCTATCAAGTCGTAAAACTGATTGGGACACTTTAAGTGCCGATAATCAACCATCGTTAGCACTCGCTGCTTAATTAAGCAGCGCGTTGTCCACCAATGTCTATTAAGTGGTAACAACGTCGATAGTAGGCTGGCCCAGTGCAGCGCCTGTGATGTAATGGGTGAGATCACTTGCAGGATAGCGAATTTAAGATCCTGTCTATGGGAGCTTTTATTAGCAAAACTTAATATATAGACTAAGCATGTAGAAACGGGCGAATCATATCTTCGGACCCGGGTTCGATTCTTAAACGGAGTCGCATGGAAGGGTAACTTTCCATGAAAAACTTGGCTTACATCAGGGAAGCCCTATCTATTTTTAGGATGGAGGGTAATCCTGAGGGGTTGGAAAGCCCTGCAGAGACTCTACGATTTAATCGTAGGATAGGAGGTGATATCGTTGAATTCAGAAGAGAAAGCATACCTAGCTGGCATAATTGATGGTGAAGGAACTGTAACTTTAACGAGGCAACATAGAAATGAGACCCCATCTCCAAAGGTGTCCGTTGCAAATTGCAATTTGGATTTGCTGAAATGGATTAAAACCAAAGTTGGAGCTTGTTGCTAAGGTGAGAAAGCTGAATCAACGATAAATTTGTACCTTCTATAATACGCCAGGCTCCCTATTTTTTAGGGATGAAGAGATAGTCCGCGCCGCTCAGTAATGGGTGGATCAACGTGTCCCGGCGCCTCCACAAAAAAGGCCTTCGCCACCTCGAAAATGGCGGAGGCCTTTTTATATTTAGGACTTGTAAGATATCGAAGTAATAGATAAACGTTTAATATCTCGGAGGTTTTATGAACAAAAAGCTAGCCTCAATGATCGACCATACCATTCTGAAGCCCGGCTCCACCAAAGATGAAATCAAAAAGGTCTGTGATGAAGCAAAAGAATATGGTTTTGCCACAGTCTGCGTGATGCCGGAAAATGTTGCCTTTGTTGCGACAGAACTTGAAGGCTCAAGCGTGAAGCCGATATCGGTTGTCGATTTTCCAAAAGGTGCCGGTTCTCCAAAAGTGAAGGCTGACGAAACCAAACAGGCAATCAAAGACGGCGCCCAAGAGATTGACATGGTGATTAATTATAATGCGCTGAAGAATGGGGACGAATCTTTGGCATTTGAAGGTATTAAAGCAGTTGTCGATGCCGCCGGGAAGACTCCGGTTAAGGTTATCATTGAAACATCTGAACTCAACAATGAACAGAAAGCTCTGGCATGTGAGTTTGCCAAAAAGGCCGGCGCGGCATTTGTCAAGACCTCAACCGGCTTTGCATCAGGCGGAGCAACAGCTGAAGACATCAAGCTTATGAGAAAAACAGTCGGCCCGGAGATGGGAGTTAAAGCAAGCGGCGGAATCAGGACCAGAGATGATGCAGATAAAATGATTGCGGCTGGTGCAACAAGGGTTGGTGCATCGGCTAGCATTGCAATCGTAACAGGGGGCAAAGATGATAAAAAAGATTATTAGTCTATCACGACTGTCATTGCGAGGAGTTCGGCGACGAAGCAATCCAGTGGACTCAATTGGTTGCGCTAGATTGCCGCGCTTCGCTCGCAATGACTTCTTCAAGGGTTTCCTATTATTACTTCCACTTTTACTGATCATGACATTTGCCTGCAAAGATAAGGGGCCGGTCCTCCACCTGATGACGTCACTGGATCCGATCGAGGCTCAGGAATATATTCAGGCCTTTGAAAAAGATACGGGGATAAAGGTGAAGTGGGTGAGGCTCTCGGCAGGCGAAGCTCTCGCAAGATTCGCGGCAGAGAGATCCAGACCGACGCAGAGCGTGTGGTTTGGCGGATCGATCACGGAATATATTCAGGCGAAGCACGAAGGTTTTTTGGAGCCTTATGCATCTCCCGAGGCGGATGGAATCGATAAACAATGGCGTGATAAAGAAGATTGCTGGACCGGCATCTATATCGGCACGATTGCTTTTGTAACTAATGAAGAATTTTTGAAGAAAAATAATTTCACACCTCCGACAAGCTGGAACGATCTTCTCAAGCCGGAGTTTAAAGAGAAAATTGCGACATCTCTCCCATACACAGCAGGAACCGGCTATACAATTTTAGCAGGCCTCATCTCAAGCATGGATGAAGAGGGGGCATTCAGCTATTACGAAAAACTCAACGGACAGATTCACCACTATACAAAATCAGGAACGGCGCCGATAGTCGAAACCGGTCTCGGTGAGGTGGCCGTTGGCGTTGCCTTCTCTCAGGATATAGTCAGAAAGGGGATTCAGCGCGGATTGCCGGTGGTGATCACATATCCGGAGGCGGTTCCTTATGAAGTCGGAGGAGTTGCACTGATAAAGAACGGACCCGAACAAGAGTTCGGCAAACGTTTTATAGACTGGGTGACATCACTCAAAGGTCAAAACCTTTTTGAAAAATGGGCCCGCATCCCGATCAGAAATGATGCAAATAAACCTACGTCTGTGAAAGGGTTGAGCGACATTCGAATTGTAAAGATGAATATGGATAAGATGGGGAGCAGTAGAAATCTGTATATCAAGAGGTGGAGAAGAGAATTTGGTAAATAAGCATGGAGCCTTTAAGAAAATCTTTGTTCCTGTCATTGCGAGGAGTTCGGCGACGAAGCAATCCAGTGGACTCAATTGGTTGCGCTGGATTGCCGCGCTTCGCTCGCAATGACAACTACAGAGGTTTCAATCTATGAAACTCTTCCTTTATGGGCTGAGGCGGCGCGTTCAGGATTCGAGGAGGCTTGCGAAAGATCCCCTCTTCGCTCTGTCACTGTTGATTCTTGTCTCGCTTGTTGTAATTTTTATAGCGTTTCCGCTTGTGAAGGTGATTTCGACCTCGCTCACGTTTGAAGATGCCTTTTCATTCAAGAGATACATCGCTGTTTTCGAATCCGAACACTATCTAAGGCCGCTTCTAAACAGCTTGATGCTTGGTGGTGCCGTGGCAGTTGCTTCGGCAATAATCGGTTTTGTCTTTGCGTTTACAACGACCCACGCGCGCCTTCCCGGAAGCGGTTTTTTGTCGACAATGGCAACGATCCCGATCATTTCGCCGCCGTTTGTGATAGCCCTCTCTGCAATTCTTTTATTCGGGAACAACGGGCTCATCACCAGATATATCTTCGGCGGAAATGCGTTCTTTAATGTTTATGGTTTCTGGGGGCTCTTGATAGTTGAAACGCTTGCCTATGCCCCGACTGCATTTTTGGTTTTAAAGGGGGTTTTGGGTTCGCTTGACATGTCGGTTGAAGAGGCGGCATACAATTTAGGCGCTTCAAAGTTCAGGGTCTTTAGAAAAATAATACTCCCTTTGAGTCTTCCGGGGATTGCATCTGCTCTCCTTTTGGTCTTCATTGAATCTTTGGCGGATTTTGGAAATCCTTTAATCTTGAGCGGCAACTTTGATGTCCTCTCAGTTCAGGCATATCTGGAGATCACAGCGCTCTATGACACCGGCGGCGGGGCAACGCTTGCAGTTTTTCTGCTCGTCCCGTCAATCATTGCATACATTGTTCAGAAATATGTGATCGGCGAAAAATCTTATGTAACCGTTTCAGGCAAGCCGTCGCGCGATGTGATGAAGGCGAGAAATCCGTTGATTAATTTCGGGCTTGCAACCTTTTGCGGTCTTTTTGCCGCGGCGGTATTTTTATTTTACGGAACGGTTCTTCTCGGCGCGGTCACAAAACTCTGGGGGATAGATTGGGCATTCACCCTTGGCAATTTCACAAAGGCATTGGAGATGGGCGGGCAGTATATAATGGATTCAGTGATTCTGGCCGCCATCTCAGCGCCGTTGACGGGGATCTTGGGTTTGATCCTTGCTTATATAACAATCAGGAAGAGTTTCCCGGGAAGGCGTGCACTTGAATTTATGTCATTACTCGCTTTTGCAGTGCCGGGGACTGTTGTCGGTATCGGTTATATAATGGCATTCAATGAATCACATTGGTTCATGCCATATATTTTACAGGGGACGCCGTGGATAATAATTTTATTGTTTGTATTTAGGAATATGCCGGTAGGGATGCAGGCAGGGCAGGCGGCCTTGCGACAGATCGATCCGGCGATTGATGAAGCGGCGCAGTCGCTCGGCGCGACAAACAGAACTGTCTTTGGAAAGATAATTCTGCCGCTCTTGGCTCCGGCGTTTCTCTCCGGTCTCATTTATAGTTTTGTCAAGGCGATGACACAGATAAGTGCGGTAATATTTGTGGTCTCGGGTCAGTGGAACTTGATGACCGTTTATATTTTAGGGCTCGTTGAAAATGGCGAATTATCTCTCGCCGCCGCAATGAGCACAATTTTGGTTGGCATAGTCTTGGTTGCATTAGGTGTAATGAAGACCTTGGTTGGGAAGATGTCATTGCGAGGAGCGTAAGCGACGCGGCAATCTAGCGCAAATCGCGAACGTCATTGCGATCCCGCTGTAGCGGGAGAAGCAATCTAGTGAAAACACTTTGAGGTACACATGAAAGAAAACTATTTAGAACTAAAGGGCATCACAAAAAAATTCCCGGATCCAAAATCCGGAGAGGTGACTGCGGTCGATAATCTGGATCTAA
>CAZTCA010000097.1:1538-5511 GCA_964612405.1 uncultured Pseudomonadota bacterium | reverse complement strand
GTCTGTGGCATGCTTGTAACTAGGCGTATTCGTTGATTTATCAGATTACGTCGCAATGGTACGTTATTTGTCTTGATGGGTATCCGATTTTCTGCTATAAGGGGCGTTCAACCAAGTAAAAAAAAGGGGGTTAGTATGAAAAAGGTATTATGTGTAGTAACAATGATGGTCCTCACACTGGGCCTGGGCGCCTGCAGTGGCGGTAGCGATGGCACTGATAGCACTGATAGCACTGACTCAACAGTCTCAATCAGCAGTCTAACAGATATCCCGGATGCTCAGGATATGTTCAAGACAAATTCGGCGGCAAGTGCATCACTTATCCCAGCGTTAAAGGCGGTCAGTGGTACTCCTCCGCTTTTAACAAGCATAACACCTGCGAATGCTGATACATATTTCTGGAATGGCGCGGCCGCGGCGATTGCAGGCGGCACGGCGACACCGGATCAAGAGAATGCTTTCTGGGGAGAAATGAACGGGGAGCCGGCAGGTGAAGTGGCATGCAGAATGGCACAAACAACCGGCTATACAATGCAGGGCATTCTCCAGTCTGCAACATCGCTTTGCTATATGAAAGGGATGCCGGATGCAATAGATACAGGCGGAGTCAGTGATAATACGCTTGGAATTACACCGTCCAATGTCTTTGATAAACTCGCCGCAGACAAGCTGATCAAGGTGACTACGAATGGCCAAGACGAAAACATGGGTGGTGGTGATATGAATGTGTTTATCACCGTTTATGGCTCTGATACAGTTGGAAGCGATGTTTATAAAGTGCAACTTTATACGTGTTCACTGGATAGTGATACCGCAAAGCAGGCGACGATTATAACCGCCAACACTTCAAGCAGTGCGGTGACCGTTGGTGGCACGGAGATAGCCGGCAATACGATGACAATAGTAGACTTGGGGACAGATACAGGAGAGGAGGAAGGGACGTCGGTATATTCATCGACGGTTAGCGGAAAACTGAAGACCGCTTCGGATGGATCAATCACATTTGATGAAGCGGCGGATCGTTCGGCCCTGTTCGGATTTAGTCAGGGGGATAATTTGGATAAGTCGAGTGTTTTGGTCGATGCAGATAATCAGATCACAACCAAGGATTATTGGATTGGCACGTATGGAAACGACAACGCGAACACCAATAAGGTTTATGCCATCATCGGTTTTACGGGAGAAAACGGTCTTACAGACTTGAGGTTTACAGAGGCCGGCGTAAATGGGGTCAATACGAGCGGTGGGAATGATTATGAATTTTCCGGAGGAGCGGAGTATAATGAGGCCGGATATTACGTTACAAATTCCAGCAGTGCATATGCAACGACCGTGGCCGATTATGGTTTCGACACCGATTCCTTCTTTGATGATGCACCCACTGCACCATCGACAACTTCACTTGCCGATTATGACTGTTCCGCAACGGCCGATGCCGATGTTGATATGGATTTGACACAAACGGCGGTTGCCGCAGTGGCCAGTGCATGCGAAAGCAAAATGCTGAGCAATATGGATTTCTGTAATTCGGAGACTATAAGTGATGCGCGGCAGGCGTTGGAGGGTGGGAGCTAAAGCACGGATATAAGTGGATCATACACTGAAAGCGGAAGTTGCGAGCTTGATGGTGTATCTGAAATTGCATCTCCTTCTGAAGACACCTATGTCGTGACAAATTCACTTGATGACGATGTGACCTTTACGTACGATGGCTCTGAATGCGGTGGCATGGAATCACTTGATATTGGTGGTGTTGATGGGTGGAGTTGTACAATTGATGAGAATGGCGAGATAACTTTTAGTGCTGGAAGTTGTATATGGACGATGACACCGCAGGAGTAAGAGATCAATGTAAATTAACGAAAAAGCCTTCTAGGGAAACCTAGAAGGCCTTTTTATATTGTGAGCCGAGGAGGAGATTCGAACTCCTGACCACCGCATTACGAATGCGGTGCTCTACCAACTGAGCTACCCCGGCTTAGCTTGTTTGGGGACGTTTCACCCATGGTGAAACGTCCCCATGTGCCGGAGGCCGGACTTGAACCGGCACAGTAGCAAGTACCATCAGATTTTGAGTCTGACGCGTCTGCCAATTCCGCCACTCCGGCAATAAGCCTAATGTTTTTTCTCTTTTTTCCCCGCGCCCTTAGATTCTTTAACGCCGACCTTGTCAGCCGCAATCTCACGCAATGCAACCACGACATCTTTATTGGCGCATTCGTATAAAGGCTTTGCACCCTTCAACAACTCCTTGGCCCTCTTCGATGCAATGTGGACTAAAGCAAAACGATTCTCAACGTGCTCCAGACAATCTTCAACGGTTACTCTTGCCATTTGCGCCTCCGGTTAATTTGATATGGTTTGATGTGGGGCGCTATATAGCCACATTCATTAAGATAGTCAAGGCAAGAAGCCCGCCAAAGCCTCAAACGGCGGGGTTATGATTGACACCTAAGCCACTGTTATGGTAGCGTTTTGCCTATGTTTTTAAGGTCTCTAGTCGAGATTACCTATCCGGAATATCGCGGTCGTCACATATTCACCGCCAAGCTGAGACTGGCCGTTTTTCTGATGTTCTGGTTTCTCTATGTCATTTTCCTCAAAAACTGGATGGAGGAGACACGCATCGTGGCGATCACGGTCTCATTCTCCTTTATCGTTACAACTATTTGTTATTACAATGTTTTTCGCAACAAATGGGTTGCTTTTTCCTTTATAACAGAGGTTCTGGCGGATATCATCGGATTGACCGCAATTGTCTATCTGACCGGCGGGCCCTCCAGCTCATATTTCACCGTTTATATCTTTTATGCCGTCATCGCCGGCATGCTCTATAATCACGTTGTTGCCTTTGCCACGGCAATGGTTTCGCTGTTGATCTATATAACATTTTCCATGCTCAGCATTTCAGGCGTGATTCCGCCCATGCTTGTTGCAATTGAGGGAATGGTCCCTCCGGCTGTCTATTCATCATATTTTCATCCGGTCATGCTCACAGTCTCTCTCCTCTTTGCGGTCTACACAACAAAGATCGCGCATCACTTCACTCAGCTGAGAGAGAGAATGCTGGAGGCCAGAAATAAAGAACTCACCGCGCTTCACAGAATGAGTAACACCATTAGAAGCGTGATATCACTTGAAAAGGTTATCGACGAAGTTCTGCAGGGAGTTTTGGAGGGGCTAGATTTTGAAGTCGCACTTTTGATGTATTTCGATAAAGACGGGAAGAGGGTGAGATGTTTCCCTCCAAGAAATAATCAGATCATAGATGAAATTGACAAACTGCTCGGATTTTCTTTGGGCAAGATATCAATTCCCGTGAATGCGCTCGAGAACACGGCGTTTCGCTCCATAAAACAGAATCAGGTTATATTCAGACGCGATTTCTCAGAGCTTGTTGTGGGGATACAGCCGACAATATCCGGCGATCAGGCAAAGCAGATTCAGGAGATGTTCGGCATCAAAAAAGTTGTCGGCGTCCCTCTGGTGGCCGAAGGCGTTGTAATGGGAGCCCTCTTCGGTTTCACAAAACAGCCGTTTGTCGGCGAGAGAACTGTCCAGACACTCGAGTCCTTTACCAACCAGGCCGCGCTTGCATTGCAGACCGCACAGTTAATTACAGAACTCAAGAAGAAGAACGTGGCGCTGATTGAGGCAAACCGAGTGAAATCAGAATTTCTCGCGACGATGAGCCACGAATTGCGCACGCCGCTCACAGCGATCATCGGTTTCTCGGAATTATTAATTGAAGGTGTCATGGGTGAACTGAGTGACGAACAGACCGACAGTGTGAAAGAGGTGTTGAATAACGGCGCAACTCTTCTTGATATGATAAACAACCTGCTCGATCTGGCAAAAGCGGAATCGGGTAAAATGGAACTCTTGAAGAGTGAGTTTGATCTTGCGGAGCTTCTCGACCGCGCACAGAGGACGATTGCGTCTCTTATACAGAAAAAACAGCACCGGCTGAAGT
>CAZTCA010000097.1:0-1438 GCA_964612405.1 uncultured Pseudomonadota bacterium | reverse complement strand
CGCGCACAGAGGACGATTGCGTCTCTTATACAGAAAAAACAGCACCGGCTGAAGTTTGACGTGCCAAAGGATTTGCCGACAATCTCGGCAGACGAAAAGAGAGTTCAGCAGATTGTTCTAAACCTTCTGTCAAACGCGACAAAGTTTACGCCGGAGGCCGGAACGATAACCATCACGGCGCGACGTTTCCTGTCGAAGCAAGATGCCGCGAAAGAGGGGAAGGTTCCGCCGAACGCGCATTTTGATTTTGGTGATGGGGTTTTCTATGTCAGCGTTTCAGATACCGGCATCGGCATCAAGCCGGAACATCTTGAGCGTGTGTTTGATATCTTCTCACAGGTCGACTCAACTATCACACGGAGCTATGAGGGGACGGGCCTGGGTCTGGCGCTTGCCAAACAATTTGTCGAGCTTCACGGCGGAACGATCTGGGCAGAGAGCGAGCCGGGCAAAGGCGCAAAGTTCAGTTTTGTAATTCCAAAGTAAATTTATGCCCGTTGTTAACGCACCAACGCACCAACGCACCAACGCACTAATTATCATATGTGGACCGACCGCCGTTGGAAAGACCCGAATCGGAATTGAGCTGGCGAAGCATTTTAATGGCGAGATTGTCTCGGCTGACTCCCAACAGGTCTATCGAGGACTCGATATTGGCACCGCAAAGCCTTCAGCGGAAGAACGGGCGGCCGTAAAGCATCATCTTATGGATGTCGTAAGCCCTGATCAGCCATTTGATGTCGCAAAATTCGTGGAACTGGCGGATGAGGCCATATCGGCGATTGCGGCTAGCGGGAGGGTGCCTTTTGTTGTCGGTGGGACCGGTCTTTATATTCGTGCACTGACTCAGGGGCTTGTTGAAGCTCCGGGGCGTGATGAAAAGTTCCGCGAAGATCTGAAAAATATTGAAACCCCCAAACTGCATGAGATGTTATCAGAAAAAGATCCGGAGACCGCGGCGAGATTAAATTCAAATGACACGACGAGAATTGTCCGAGCACTTGAAGTTTTACATCTGACCGGCAGATCGATTTCGGAGATACAGAAAGACCATGAGTTTAAAGAAAAAAGATATCAAACATTGAAAATCGGGCTGAATGTTGAACGCGAAGAATTATACCGGAGAATTAACGAACGTGCAGATAAGATGATTGAGGCGGGATTGGTTGAAGAGGTGGGGGGACTTGTCGAAAAGTATGGGCCCGATTGTCAGGCGCTGAGAGCGTTGGGATATAACGAGCTCGTGCACGTCATTGCGAGCGGAGCGAAGCAATCTAGTGCACTGGATTGCCACGCCCCTTCAGGGCTCGCAATGACCGTCAACCAGATCAAACAAAACACCCGCCGTTATGCCAAACGCCAGCTCACATGGTTCAGGACAGATCCGGAGATCAGGTGGTTCGAACCGGGAGATGTTGAAAAGATGAAAAAAGTTGTG
>CAZTCA010000096.1:0-5587 GCA_964612405.1 uncultured Pseudomonadota bacterium | reverse complement strand
GCCCCTTCTCTTTGTAGACACCCAGAAGTCCGGCCTCTCTCTTGAACGGAAGTTTGTTTTCAACAAGAAGCCTTCTTGCATCAGAGAGCCGTTTTTCGTCAACTTGCACTGTCCAAGAGATCTCATTCTGCCTCATCTCTTTGACCTTGTTCACTTCTATCCCCTCTGACTGCAGGACAACAAGCATCTCGTTTGCCTCTTCCTCCGTGAGATCGTGATAGAGCTCAATCTTTCTGCAGGCAGTAAAGCACAATGTGACGGCCAAAATGAGTAATAATTTTTTCATAAAGAGATCTCCCGCTTATTCCTTCTTTTGCTTCTTCACCAGTTCTCTGATCTCATCCACGCCTGACAGCGCCCTTGGCGTGAAACCCTTGTTTATTGCGTCCATGAGGGCCCTCGCAAAATCTCCTGCCTTGCCGTTCTTGTCTTTCGCGCTCACCTCTTGCAGGGTTTTCATTCCTTCTTTATCCTTGCCCATGAAGAGAAGAGCCTCTCCCATATATGCCAATGCATAGATGCTCTCTTTATTCACCTTCAGGGCCTTCTTGTATTGCTTGATTGCGTTTGCAAATTTCCCCTCGCAGAAATCTACTGAGCCGACTGCAATGACGGGAATTTCGCTATCCGGTGATAACACCGAAACGCCTTCGAAGATTTGACGGGATTCTTTGAAACGTTGCATCCCAAGGTAGACGTAACCGGCCTCCATCATGAGGCCTAAACTTGACCTATCGATATCTATCATCCCTACCCCCTTATTGCGGCGCCTTATATTTCACGCCCTATTATCTTCCAGTGTACTTTTCAATCATGGCGAGACGCATACGGTGGTCGGCTGACAGGATATTTGCCTTTGTCTGCCACCCCTGCATGTTAGACTGCATCGTCGCCTGCAATTCCAATAATTTTAAGTTGTTTGAGTTCATTGCGCTGATCAAATCTCCCGTGTAAACGCTCGGGTCGCCGGGAACTGTTCCACCACCTGCCCCCACAACACCTGAGGCATATTTTCCGGCACCCATCATCCCGGGATATTCAGAAAGTGCGCCGTAGCCGCCAAGTCCGGTGCCAAATCCGGCTGCGGTCGGAGCCGCTCCGGCGCCACCCCAAGACTGAGTCGCTTGACTCGTCCCGGTAAATGCACCGTTGAGGATCGCCGCCGCGTTTCCGCCGGCCGCCTGATTCATGATCTCAATGTTCATCGGGGCAAATGCATCAACCGTTCCTAAGAACGCGTTGAATTTGCCGGGCGTGCCCATTTGGGCCTTGGCATTTGATTTGATTTGGTTCGGTTCAATTTTTACGCTTTTTAGTGTCATATTTGGTTCCTCCACCCTTCCAATATTGTTATCGGACGGGTGTCGGGTCGAAGTTGCTATTTATTCCAAAAATCGCCCAACTACCCCTATTTATTCACTTTTTGTGACTGTTTGATCATCTCCTGAAGTCTGTATTTTATCTCCAAGAGTTCTTTGAGCAGGTTCATCACCAGCTCCACAGACTTCATTGCCTTCCTCGCTTCGCGGCTCTTCTTGAGGCCCCGCTTGATCTTGGCCTTGCCCTCCAGCTCTGCATAGGTCTTTTCAAAGACCTTGTTCACATGACCAAAATCCTCCGAGTCCAAAAGCGTCTCAATTGCGGGATAGCCGGCGCTCAAGACCTCTTTTCCGTTCTTTTTAACTTTTTCTAGCATAATGTTTTCCTTTGTTATCTAAGGGACAAGTCCCTTCAGGCTCTGTCCCAGACACAGTAACTTATTCAAGGAGCGGTTTCAACTTGATTATGATCGGGTTGAATTCGCTCACCGAAAGATTGACACTCAAGTCCTGCGGTTCATAACCATCTTTCTTGATCTTCAATTTATAATTCCCGAGGCCAAGATCGTGCAATATCACCGGAGTCTTTTGTGCAATCTCTCTATCATTTACCATAACCGTCGCCCCCACCGGATCTGAGTAAATATAAACAACGGACCTAAGCGGAGAAACCTGTTTAAATATTGTATAGGCATCTTTTTTTATCTCTTCGTTGGTCGCCTTGAGCATCACCTCAACCAGGATCGGCAGTGCCTGATCCATTTCGCGATTTGCCGCATAAGTTCCGGCCAGCCCGATCATTGCCGGATATTTGAAGTCTTCATGAGTCCTCGCCTTTTCAAAATAGCTCTTCGCCGTGGCGAGATCGCCGGAGCGCAGATAACAATTTCCAAGCAGATACTGCGTCTGTGCAACCTCGGCCTCGGTCGGCGAACTCTTGAAGACTTCTGATAGCTCTATGATTGCATCTTTCAGAATCCCCTTGATCAACAGGTTTTGCCCGGCATTGATATGTTCGCCGGCAACCGTGGTCTTCATTGATATCTCAACCCGATACAGCGTGTTGATATCCATCTTCAAACCCTGCGTATGCTCAAAATATCCCTCTTTTCTGAGAGTCATTGTATGCTCGCCAAGCGGAAACGTCCCCTCATACGGAGTCTCTCCAACCTTTTTCCCGTCTATAAAGACAGATGCTTTATTTGGTACTGACTTGATGTCGACCGGGAAGAGCTCAAGATCCGCGTCTGCTACGTCGATTTCAAAGAGTGGATTGTCTTCGGAAATATTCACTTCGCGCCTGAAGCGGATGTCTTCTATATATTGATTTGATTCGCCGACCTGCTTGGGCTGACGAAGCTCAATTACATATTTGCCATATGGAACATAGATCGGTTTTCCAAATATCACGTCTGAAATCTTTGCGGTCCGCGCCTTTGACGGATCTTCGGTATAATAACCTTCGAGATAGAATTGGGTATCTCTTGGAATGGTCGTTGTTTTGATTATGCCGATCGGCCCCTTGAAGAGTATCGGAACGAGGTTTGAATTTTCATCTACATTGAAACTCACTTCAACGTTTTTTATATCGCCAAGCTCGTCCAGGACAAATTGTCCCTGCGCCAGATAAATCTTGCCCGGCTCAAGTTCTACATTCACCTTGATCGGAGTCAGGCCATAATCCTTTCCATCCATCGTGACTCTTGCGGGAAGCGGGCTTGAAGCAAAATCCAGAAATACCGGAACCGAGGTTTTTCTGGGAATTACTTTTTGAGTAACAACTTTTGGTTCTGTTGTTTCATCAACAACTTCCGGAGGTTGGCTCGTGAATTTCCAATAGGCATAGCCTGCGGCGGCAGCAACGGCGATAATTGAAAGTATCATTGCGCCGTAAGTAAAAATCGGGTGGACCTTTCTCTCCGGCGCCTCTTTTGGTTCCTTTATATCTACACCCTCTTCAGGTCCTTCCCCTTCTCTTTTGCCTGTCGGGCCCTCTCCTGCCTCCTCTGCCAATCTCCCTTCGGTGGAAAGCTCCTCTCCGCCATCTGCACGAGCCGTGGCAATCGTCCTCGTTTCGCCATGCTGATCAGAGGGACCTGATGCCCCGACCATTATCGTCTTGCCTTCTGCGGGTTCCGGAATCGGAGCGAGCTCCTCCTCCTGCTTGACGGGTTTCGTAATCAACCTGATCCCGTAGATGCCGATCTGGACAACATCGCCGTGACCGATATTAACCGGACCGGTTATTTTATTGCCATTGACGGATGTTCCGTTTTTACTCCCGACATCCCTGATGACCCAGCCATCGGCCCCGCGGGCTAGCACTGCATGCTGACGTGAGACACTCTGATCTTCGAGCATAACCGCGCCGGTCGCGGATCTTCCCATTGAGTTCTCGCCACTCTTTAGCTGAAAACGGGTCCCTTGACGCGGACCATCTACGATAACAAAGTAGGGATTGAATTGGCTAGGGGGCGTCTTATCACCCTCAGACTTCTCTTCAGGCTCTTCGCCGGTAGGATCAAGCACGGTCTTATCATCCGCGCGAATATCTTTCTCGTCTGCCATGATTTCAACAACTTAGCACATTATTTGAGTCGATGCAAAGCAAATGATAAACAGCCGACACAGTCTGTAATGGTATCTGAGTTAGGCAATCGCGCTCGCTCTTCCGACGGCAGTGGCATCAGGTTCTTCCGCTCACATAAGCCGAGTCTGAAGGGTGCGCGATCTGCTCGCGCCATCCGCCGGCAGTGGCATGGGTTCTCCTCGCTCACCAAATGAGGACATGTCTTAGACTTCGCGACCCACTTATGGATTGGCGTAGCGGGCACAGCGGGGTCTGACCCCTGGTGTCCAAACTCTGCGAAGTGAGATCCTGGCGCGCGCAGACACATGCCCTCAAGGCTCGGCCTATTATGGAGAAGTTCAATGCCGCAGGGGCCAGCACGGGATACGTTTAAATTTATTTCTTCTTTCGGAGTTCTTTGGAGAGTTCCCAGATGTCGGGATTGTCGTCGAGCTCGACCGGATAGTTGCCGGTGAAACAGGCGTCAC
Organism: uncultured Pseudomonadota bacterium; assembly: GCA_964612405.1. GTDB lineage: Bacteria > UBA10199 > UBA10199 > 1-14-0-20-49-13 > CAZTCA01. The sequence goes on along the minus strand of CAZTCA010000096.1, from coordinate 1,211 downwards.
AGAACCATTCATTTTTGTTCTGCTTATCAAACCAGTAGAGGCCATCGTGCGATAGATATCCAAGCGAGTCGGCGCCGATATATTCCCTAATCTCTTCAACCGACTTGGCACTTGCAATCAGTTCTTTTCTGCGCGGTGTATTGATTCCATAGAAACACGGCCATGCGGTTGGGGGCGAAGATATTCTCATGTGGACCTCTTTTGCGCCGGCATCTTTTAACATCTTCACAATCTTCATGCTTGTTGTGCCGCGAACAATTGAATCGTCAATGCACACAACTCTCTTGCCCTCCAGCACTCCGCGAATCGGATTCAGTTTAACTTTTACACCAAAGTGACGAATCTCTTCCGAAGGTTCAATAAATGTTCTGCCAACATAGTGGTTACGTATCAATCCCATCTGGAATGGAATCTTCGATTCTTCCGAATAGCCTATCGCCGCCGGAACTCCCGAGTCGGGAACCGGGACAACGATGTCGGCCACAACCGGATGCTCTCTTGCAAGCTGGCGTCCGAAACCTGTCCGCATTTCGTAAACATTGCGATCGTAGATTGTGGAATCGGGGCGGGCAAAGTAGATATATTCGAAAATACAGTGAGCCTTTTTTTGGTCTGTGAAGGGTTTGATGCTCTTCATGCCATCTTCACTGAAAATAACAATCTCCCCCGGTTCAACATCTCTCAAATATTTTGCGCCGATGAGATCAAGCGCACATGTTTCTGATGTGACAATATAAGTGTTGCCAACCTGGCCGATTGCAAGCGGTCTGAATCCCCACGGATCTCTTGCCGCAATCATTCTCGACCTGCTCAAGAAAACAAACGAGTATGATCCTTTGACCTGCTTGAGTGCATCTACCAATCTCTCTTCAAGCGGGGCCTTGCCACCTTTTGCAACAAGATGCATTACAACTTCTGAATCGACGGTTGCCTGAAAGATTGAGCCGGCATCTTCTAATTCGGAACGCTTCGTTTTATAGTTCGTAAGATTTCCGTTATGCGCAACTGCAAACCAGCCGCGTGCATATTTAATCACAAACGGATATGCGTTTTTCAGAGTCGATTCACCGCTTGTGGAATATCTGACATGACCTATGGCATTCGGGCCTTTGAGTTTTGCTATCACATCACGCGTGAAGATATCGGAGACGTGGCCCATCTGCCTGTGCTGGTGCATCTGCTCGCCGTCGGAGGAGACAATCCCAGCTGAT
>CAZTCA010000095.1:0-5593 GCA_964612405.1 uncultured Pseudomonadota bacterium | reverse complement strand
TAAAATCTAAGTCAGTAATTTACAGACATAAGACAAAGACCAGAGGCCGGGGCAGTCACTCCGGCCTTTTTTCTACATACGGGGTCAGGCCTGGAGTATGGAGTTTAGCTTACGAACCGCCACATCTAGGAGTTTTCCATGTAAAATAATTCCTCTCTTGCTTAGATTTGTGACTACCTTTGGATCTCTATTGATATTTTTTGCTATTTCAACACCGCTCCCGGAACAATATCTTTTTGATAACAGCACAAAAGCAGCCCGCGCATCCATAATTTTTTTATTTCGGGATTTCCCAACTATTTCATCTCTTGAAATGCCAAATAGCTCCGTCACGATACCCCAGATTATACTCAAATCACCACTATTCTTCATATTCTTCAAAAAGACGGGGCTATTTTCAACTCCCCTGCCGCTATAAATATCGCCTACAAAATCACCATCAACAACAAATGTCTGGCAACCGCTTTCATAAAATTCTTCATCCTTTTTATCGGTGGTCTTCAGCCCATCGTTAATAAATCTTTTGTATAGTTTTATGGCTACCGACTTCTTTCTGGCAAAACATTCCAGACTTTTTTTAACGTCCACAATCTCTGACTTGCCAACAAGATAATCCCTATGACTTGCCCATTGATATTTCTCCGGCCGTTCCACATAGCCCGCCCGCACCGGATTAAGATGTAAATATCTTATCAGCTCTTTCAGATATTCTTCCTTTTCGCACAATATTGCCTTGTAGCGCCCCTGAAAGAGATGCCCAACCCTTTCATGTCTTGTGTTAAAATATTGCGTATAGCTCTGGATTAGGCACTGCATTGTTTTTGAAGCCGGCGTACTCCCCACCTGAATTAGAAGGTGAAAATGATTTCTCATCAGAACATAGGCATACAATGCAAACGAAAATTCATTTTTATAATGACGCAGGTAGTCCATGAATTTGGAACGATCGCGATCTTCAAGAAAAATTTCTTGCTTATTATTTCCCCTGGAAAAAATATGATAAAGGGCCCCGGGGAACTCGATTCTTGGCTTGCGTGGCATATCTCAGTCTTTAGCAAGAGAGTGAGGGTATGTAAATGCTAAACTCCATACTCCAGGCCTGACCCCAAATTAGAAAAGAATCATAAAACCGAGGCTATAGAGTGCTCCTGTAAGATCCATGCCGATGGCATCCGGCTTCTTAAAATTATTTATCCAGCTATAACGCGCCTCCATAGTGAGACAGATATCGTTGATGCCGTAATCCTCATCCCACGACGGCTCTCTCAAAATATCATAAAAAGATAATTGCAGGCCGCCTCCGGCGTGATAACCATATTTCATCCCCTTGGTAATTGTCCCCCTCACGTTCTCTCTGAAAAAAACATAATCGATCCCGCCGCGCGCGAATGGGATAACATATTGTCTCTTGGCATAATCTGCGCGCCAGACAAGATTACTCTCCATCGGCAGGAGGAAGAGATTAAAATGGTCATTCGATTGTTCATTTGTCGTTGATCCAAGGGCACTGCCATTCTTGGTCATGGCCCCTATCCCCGCCTCAATTCCATATCTCCCCTGATACATAAACGCGGCATCGATTGTATACTGCATATTACAGCATTTCGGGATGAAATACCCCATCTCCGTATCATACGGCATCCAGAAACCGACTTTGAATTCCGTTGACCACCACTGCGGACTCTCTTTTTTTACGCCCGTTTCGCCCGCGCTCGCCTCCACCATAAACCCCAAAAAACAAATTACAAATCCCAAAACGGAAAACAGGACAACTCTACGTCTGCAACTACGAAATAAAATCAAAACAAACACCCCTGACACTAATAAAACTAAAGACCATAAATTTGAAATTTGAAATTTGAAATTTGAAATTTCCCTTGCGCCGGCAAGGGTGCATCCTGACTCGCTGGAATATCCTGCCGGGCCAACAGTGGATTGCGGCATTGCATAAGCCGCTGTACCATCGGTCAAAAGATATGCCCGAGGACCGACATTTCCGTTGGTGTCGACCCCTTCAACTGCAAGATAATAGATCGTGTCGTTTGTGAGACCACTGATCTCTGCGGTCATGGTGCTCCCGGAAGATGGTTGTGCCTGTGTTGCTGATGCCAAATCCGAAGATTTTGTCTGAACCTCGTCAGCATCGACATCTGCATAGAGGTTGTAGTGATCGATGTCGTCTTCTGTCAAACGTGAAAATATGAGATACGCACGCTCGTTGCCAAAACTGGTCGATGAAATCGTGATTGCATCCGGAGGCGTATCGACTGTCACCGCCACAGCGGCCCTGCCGACAAGATCGTTCGCGTCAGTCACAAATACAAAGAAGAGACTTGTCCCCTCCAATAATGCAGAGACGTTTGTATCATAAGTAAAACTTAGAGTTGTGGCGACATCTGCTTCAACAGTTCCGGAAGTCGCGGCATCTGTATCCGTCAAAAGCGTACCGCTTTGATCGACATTTCCGTTAGCATAAACTTCGTAAGTCCCGGCAATATCCGAACTGAAAGTGATTGAAACTGTTCCGCCTGAGCTGAGCATCGCCGAGGTATCACTATCTGAATCGATATAACTAGTTGTGCCAAATGTGATGTAAGGGAGATCGGTAATAACCGCAATCTCCCCTCCCGAATCCGAGATATAAAGATATCCGTCTGCAGATGCGGCAAGCTTGCCATAACTGGTTATTGATAGAGGATCATCTGTATTGGGGTCATTTGTTGTATCAAAATCGAGCACATCATCATCTGAGGTATCAAAGATGGAGAGCCCAGACTGTCCGGAGACAAAGCCATATGTATAACCCGAAGGATCCAATATATCGGCAATGATAATATCGGCAAAACCGGTGTTCTGACTCACATCCAGCGGAGTTCCTACAGCATATGTCGAGGTTGTAATCACCTCCACTGTTTCATCAGATGTGTTTAGGACATAAACCTTTGTTCCGTCAGGTGTTGCATCGAGCGCTATCAAATCGTCACTATTTGGCACGTCGATATCAATGACACTGATTGCATTGGTCGCCGCATCAATATAGATAACCCGCCCGGCATCCGTTGAGATATAGAGCTCGCCGGACGAACCGGCGTCTTCAACAAAGACCATGTCCGTCATTGAAAAAGTGACACCGGCGACCGCCGTTGCCACATCCAGTGTGCTGACGGAAGAAGACCCGGGTGTATAAACATAAATGTAGTTTGATTCTTTATTTGCAATATAAAGTGTAGGTGTGCCGGTTGAGTTGTCCGCCGCGACCATTGAAAGTGAAATTCCCGATGCAATCCCAGATGATGATATGGACTCCGTAATTGTATCCCGATCCAGACTCAAAACATCTCCGTCGTCCTGTGCGGCATAGATCATGTTACTTGACGGAATGACCGCGAGCCCCTGAATATTTCCATCCGTAGAATCGTCCGTCGAGAGTGCCGGCGACTGATCTGCCGCAAGTGCAAACGTTGCAAGGTCAACAATCTTGATATTCTCCGTATAGGCAGTGACCAGATAACGATCATCACTAGTTATACCAATCCCACCGGTCGCCTGATTTATTCCGAGCGATAGAATATCCTTTCCCTCATTCGGATATGCAAGACCGGAAGCAGGAAGCAAGAAGCAGGAAGCAAGAAGCAGGAATATTATTGTGAAAATAAGCCTGTCATTGCGATCCCGCCATAGCGGGAGAAGCAATCCAGTGCAACCATCTAAATTCACTAGATTGCCACGCCGAGCACTCAAAACATTGAGTGTTCGGCTCGCAATGACGTGTATTTTTTTCATATCAGCAATTCCGCTATCTGTACGGCGTTAGTTGCCGCACCCTTTCTTAAATTATCCGCAACAATCCAGAGATCGATTCCGTTCTGGATTGATAAATCTTCACGAATGCGCCCGACAAAGACTTCATTCTTTCCGACGGCATCCGCGGCCAGAGGGTATTCGTTCTTTGAGGGATTATCTACAACTACAATTCCGGGCGACTTGCCTAGAATCTTCTTCACCTCTCCCGCTGATATCTTTTTCTCCGTTTCAATGTTGACAGATTCTGAATGGCCGATATTCACCGGAACACGAACCGCAGTACACGTAATATTCATGGATGGTGCTGAGAGAATTTTTCTCGTTTCCAGCACGACCTTCATCTCCTCTTTCGTATACCCGTTCTCTTCGAATAGATCAATATGAGGAATGCAATTATTCTCTATGGGATGTACAAATTTTGGATCTCTCCCGGCGCCGGAGGTAGATTGATATGTCGAAATAACCACGCGCTTAATCTTCGCGTAATCATGAATCGGCTTCAGGACGCACACAAGTTGGATAGTTGAACAATTGGGATTAGCTATGATAAGTCCTTTGCGAACGTCATTGCGAGCCCCGAAGGGACGTGGCAATCCAGCGCAATCAACTGAATCCATCAGATTGCTTCGTCGCTTGCGCTCCTCGCAATGACAGCGCAGTATATTTCCGTTCACCTCAGGAACAATCAATGGAGCATCTTTCGCCATTCTAAAACAAGATGTATTATCAATAGCCACTGCGCCGGATTCAGCCGCAATCGGCGCAAATATTTTACTCACCTCTGCGCCCGCAGAAAAAAGTGCAAAATTTATATCTTTAAAAGATTTTTTATTGAGAATCTCAACCGGAATTTCTCTCCCGCAAAATTTAACAGACTTTCCTTCAGACTTTTCACTGGCCAGAGGAAGCAGTCTTTCAACGGGGAACCGTCTCTCTTCCAAAACTTTAATCATCGTCTCGCCGACAAGGCCCGTGGCACCGACTATCGCAACGTTGTATTTCTTCATAGATTGACGTGGAGTATACACAACTAATTAATCAACTCAATTTTTATTATATTAAACCTGATACACTCGATTTCTCACATTTATTTATCAATAATATTCAATAGTTACGCCGCATTTGGCATCTTTTTTGCGGCCTGTCGCAACTATCGGCACCCAATACACCGATAAGTCTTACATAGGGGGAAGATAAGAGGCCAAAATTGATCTTCCTGTCAAATATCCGACGCATAATGTCCAGTATTTATCATTTCAGAAGTAATTCAACAGATATATCCCCTCTCAATGCTCCAATAGGCCAGCAACCTATTGTTATTATTGAATATTTATTTTTACGTTATCCGTAATTTCTAGCTTCTACTGGCATAGCATTTGCGGTAGTATCCCTTTAGAGGAGGATTGTTATGATAAAAAAAATTAATATCTTTCTAATGCTTCTGGTTCTTACATTCTCTACAACAGCATACGCCGATGACTATAAAGACCTTCAAGATACTTTTCTGAACGACGCCCTGTACATGAATGACATGGGTCTTTTCCACTGCGACAATACCGATCCGGAAACCGGTATTGGGAGCGCCATTCAATTCAAGTCTCCAAAGTGGATGGACTGGAGAAAATGCACATCCTACTATCTCTCATTATTCTCATCGGGGTCGGGATTGCCAAATTATCCGTTCCCCACAGACCCCAATAATTTACCAGAAGTTTCGTTCTTCACTGAGGGGATTGAGTGCGGACTTGATCACAACTATCCAAAATTCGCATGCCACAACGAACATGAA
>CAZTCA010000094.1:0-5653 GCA_964612405.1 uncultured Pseudomonadota bacterium | reverse complement strand
GGTGAGGAGTTAGGTCGCCTTATCAAATCTCGGAATTAGTTTCTCTATCCTTTTCTTTATTTCATCTCTGACCAGTCTATAAACCTTGATTTTATCTTCATGAGATCCGGTAGCATCCGCAGGATCACCCAAATCCCAGTGATCTATAAAACCGGCATCGTTATAACTTGGACACACCTCTTTGGCATGAGAACAGAGTGTGATAACCACATCAGGTTTAACATTTGAAACCTCTTGAATCATCTTGGATCTCTGACCGGAGATATCAATTCCAACCTCTCTCATCACCTCAACCGCAAATGGATTCAACCCGTGGGATTCTACGCCCGCACTATAGACATTCCAATCTTCGGAGAGCATATGCTTCGCAAATCCCTCTGCCATCTGTGACCTGCATGAGTTGCCTGTGCATAGAAAAAATATGATTGACATAGACAGGTGGTACTGTTAGCAGGTTGATCTAACGAAGGCCAGTTCTTTTAAACTTATGTTGTGAAGGGAAGGTGGTTTGAATCCACCGCGGTCCCGCCGCTGTAATGAACTGGTGGGCTACTCGTCTTGAGTCACTGTCCTTGATGGACGGGAAGGCAAGAGTAGCACACTGATAGTTCTGAGCCAGAAGACCTCGCAACAAATTCCAAATGCAAGTGACTCCCCGAGGAGGGAGAGAGATGTATTCACGTCGCCTGACATCAATTTCTTTTGCGGTTTCCGCCTATTATGCGTTGGTGTCTCCTGTTTTTTCCGGCCCGGCAGATCTTGGGGAAATAGAGGTCCGCGCCGCGCAGAAACATGAATCCCCAAAGGCGCCATCCAGTTTCACGACTATCGTAAAACCGACGCGCTACGATGCCGAAAGCAAAACAGTGGTAGAAATGGTGTCCAGCGCCCCGGGCGTCCAGTCAAAGGAGTTGGGCGGGCCCGGACAGTATTCAACGGTCACGATTCGCGGCTCGTCGGCAGAGCAGGTGACAATTCTGATTGACGGCACGAGGGTCAATACCGCCTCAGGAGGCGGAGTGGATTTCTCTTCGATACCGGCAGAATCGATAGAAAGAATAGAGGTCATCCGCGGAGGAGGGACCGCGATTTTCGGCCCGGACGCGGTCGGAGGGGCTGTAAACATCATAACAAAGGAGGCGAAAGAGGGACGGGAGATAGAGATCAAAGAGACCGGCGGTTCGTTCATGACATTTAAGTCGAGCGAGTCGTGGCGGGAGCGCCGCAAAAAATGGGGTCTGGTCCTTTCACACACGCACGCGCAGGGCAAAGGGAACTATAGCTTCAAGAGCGCAACGACAGATCTTGCCGGGACCAGGATTGGCGGGGGGCAAACGTTCACACGCACGCATAATGGTTTCATTTCGGAAGATCTGCTCACTAAATTTGACATCGCTCCAGTCTCAAATCTGAAGTTTGAGATCTCAAACAACTTCTTTTTCACCGATAGAGAGATACCGGGACTCGAGGAAGAGACAACGCTCCTCTACCCCGCAAATCCCCTCGAGGCGGAAGAGACAATATTTAGAAATATATCCGGTGGCAGGGTGCGCGCCGCCGGGCTTTTTGATGGACACCTCTCACTGGAGACGGGTATTTCAAACAATCTTGCGACAGACCGCTTTGCCGACCCGTCCCCCGCTATTGGCACCGCGATAGACAGGAAGACATTTAACGACTCCATCAATCCATATCTTTTAATTGAACCGTCCTTTTCAAACCGCGTATCCACGCATCTGCTCACACTCCGCTACGATTTTAGATACGATTTATTCCATGACAGCTCCCATATAGAGAACGCCATCCTCACGGGCAAAAGGACGCGCTCGTCTCACGGCATATTTTTACAAGATGAGATATCCCTGCTGAAAGAACGCCTGTCCCTTATCCCGGCAATAAGATATCAGGATGCGTCTGACTTCCCGGACGATATAAGCCTTAAAATAGGCGCAGCGGCCAGGCCGCTTGAATATTTCACGATCAAGGGAAATATCGAAACATCCTTCAGATATCCCAATTTTGATGAGCTCTATTTTCCGGATCAAGGGTATCTCCGCGGCAATGCTGACTTAAACAAAGAGGAGGCCGTGAATTATGATGTCGGCGCGGTGCTTGAGGTAAAATTTGCAAGGCTTGAGGTTGTATATTTCAGAAATGATATTAAAAATCAGATAATATGGGTGCCGATAAGCGCGGTGACCATTCAACCGATAAATACATATGACGTCAATGCATATGGAATTGAGGCATCTTCGTCTATAAGCCCCGCAAATTTTTTAACGCTGGATACGAATTACACGTGGCTTTCCGCTCATTTTAAGAGCAACGAACTTCAACTTCCGGGAAGGCCGCGCCACAAAGTGGACGCGCGTCTGGATATTCATCACAATTTCAGCGATTTTTTTGGAGGAAACCTCTTCAGCGAAATTCAATATGTGTCAAGCCTGCCGGTAAATACACAGAATACCGTATTTATAGCCGGCCGCACAACGCTGAACCTCGGCGCCACGACAAGGTTCTCGCCAAAAAAGAGGGGCCTGGGCAGATACGCGCTCACTTTTGAGACAAAGGATGTGACAAATGTGCAGGTCTACGACGCCAGGGGATTTCCCCTCCCGAGACGTTCGTTCTTTGTAACGCTGGGCGTGAAGTGGAGCTGATTATGAAAGCAAATTTTAAATCAGAATATCAAAACTCGAAACAAATTCAAAATCCGATTTTTCGAATAACCAAAAACACCAGAATTTTGAATTTTGATAATCTGGATCTGTCTCGGATTTTTATATTCCAGCTTCTTGCTTCCTGCCTCCTGCTTTCTGCTTCCTGCGGCGGCGGGTTCTATACCGGCCAAACCGAACAACAGCCGCTGGTGCAAGAATCGGCGGAAAAGGCCGTCACATGCTCTGTGTTGGCCCCGTGCAAAGTAGATATCACACGCAACGCATTTATTCTCGGCAGTGACTTTCCGGCCGACATCGTCATCCCGGATATAGAAGGTATGCGCGGAACGGCATTTATCGCGACGGGCACGAACCCGACCGGGGTTATTGCAATAGACCTTGCAACAAATCCGCTTTCAGTTTCCATGGATTTTGCGGGGCTTGTTACCCCGAGCGGCACGGGCTACCCTTCCGATTTATTTATTATGTCACCCTCGCGGGCATTTCTTCTCACCTCCTCCCATGTGATAGACTTCAACCCTGTTACGGGCGCAGTGAACAAGAGCCTGTTGCTGAACTATATCGTCACATTATCCGCTCCGCTTCCGCTATCGGATTCCTCATCAACGGTTAATGAGATCACGCCGTCATATCCTTCGTCCATAGCCGCCGTAGATTCAAAACTCTATGTAACGGTCTCAAACTACATAAATCCCGCGTATCCGGCCTACGCGGCACCCGGAATGGTTCTGGTCTTTGACATCATGGATTCAGAACCGTATCTAAAAATCAGGACATATATCATCACCACCGACTACAATCCATCCGGCATAACTCCACTGCCGAACGGGACAATCGCAGTTACCAACTCCGGAGTCAGCGACCTCATCAACGCGCACGCAGTCCCAAAAACCAACGCAAGCATTGATATTATTGACCCGTCTTCAGACAGCATAATTGCAAACATCACGGCTGGCACTATCGGGCTTTCGTTTCAGGAGATCGCATTGACAAAAGACGGCCGGCGCGGATTTATTGGAAGCATATCCTACGGCGAGATATACGAGATAGATTTGGAAAATTACGAAATGACGCACGACCACTCATCGCCGATAACCGTCACAGGAAATGAAGTCGGAAGCGACTATCTCACGGCGCAGGCCATAAGTTACGATGACGTGTATCTATTCGCGTCGAGCTTTGAGCGAAGCACCGTCCATCCGGTGGATGTCGGAGGGATGCTTCCGCGTGCCATGCCGGGACATTTTATTCCGGAGCCGTTTGTGGTCGGATTTCCAGGCGGCGTGACGGAAGAAAACCCCTCGGGCGCAAACACCGGTGCTGGGCCGATTGCCATAAGACCGGGCCGGCCCGGAAAAGATTTTACGGGACCGGACATATTTGTGACAACTGGATATCCCGGCACTCTGGTTGCCATCAACACAAACTACAAGGGCGCGGGAAAGCCAGCACCGGCGGCGGCAGATAAACCTCCGCCGGAAAATACGATGGAACTCGAACCGGAATCGGAATCCTGCGCCGGATTCGCTGAAGCGGTAATAGATGTAAAGATATCGGTCGGCGGGGGGATGGGTTTTCCAAAACTTCCGGATGTAGTCCTTGGCCCGCCCGAGCCGCCCCCATCCGATTGCGGCAGGATGGGAACGTGCCAGTCGGTAAACGGCATAATATCCCTTGGCCCCGGCGGCAGTATCACACTCGATATGGGCGAATGCGAAATTGCGGACGGTGAAGGCCCTGATTTTATTGTATTTGAAAACGCATTTTTCACACCCATTGTTCCGGGACTTCCAGAATTCGCAATAGAGTATCCGGAAGAGACAAACGTGTGGTCCGAACCTGGGATCGTCAGCGCGAGTGAAGACAATATAACATATCACGCATTTCCGTGCGATTTTAAAACCGCCGCCGGGAGCGGCAGTTTCCATGATAAATCACAATCCGGTTGTGCCGGTATCACGCCAACGCTCTACGACAAAGACCCGCTGGTTCGCGGGCTTGAAAATGGTGCCGGCGGTGATGTATTCGATCTTGGCACGATCGGTTTAAAGAAGGCCAAATACGTGAAGATAACAAGCGCAGGTATATACAAGAAACCGGCAGATATTAATAACCCCGGCGCGGGCAGTGGCGGCTTTGACCTGGACGCTATATCCGTGGTCAACGGCGTTTTGCCAAAGTAATTAATGTCTGCTGAAACTAACTAAGGGAGGAAAATATGTTATACGCAAGACTGATCGGTGAGGCGGTTGAAAGATACTGCCTCGGCAGGGACGACAAGAGATGTATGTGGGTTGCAAATATTGTGGATCGCACACTTGACCCACAGCACGAGATCCGGGTTGAGTTCAGCAATCTTGCGGATGAGGACCTGTTCCTTAGGTGTGAAGGGTCTTCCGAAAATTATCTGTGCGAGATTGGCAGGAAGAAAAATTACATATTTGGCGGCGCAGAGGCAATGTGGGGTTGCGCTTCCGGGACAGGCGGCGGCTTCGATGATTCCGCGCATCTTGACGATTTAGCTGTATTTGAGATCTCAAAAGACGCAGTGGAATGGGAGATTTCTAAAGATATAACGGAGGAGGATTACTCCGTAGAGGATTACTCTGTAAAAGACGAGCAGTTGGATATACAAGAGGTCACAATCAAAGATGAGCTGTCAGATATGCCAAAGACCGACGAGATTCAACAGCCGGTTAAGAAAGAGCATGTGGTTGTTGCAATAACTGATTACGTGGAGGGCGCCGTTCTCCTCTTTGGAAATGGCTTTCCTAAAAGTGCCGAGAAAAAATTGGGTAAGGACATTATTGGCAGTGACCTTGCTCTGCGCGGGTTTGGTTCAACGCTCGCGGTTATCAACCGATACGGAGAGGACAAAGTCCACCTATTTGCCGCGGGCCAGGTATTTCCCATGCTCGCTAATTTTTCCACCGGCACCGGATCGAACCCTCAGGATGCCCTGCTTCTTGGGG
>CAZTCA010000093.1:0-5708 GCA_964612405.1 uncultured Pseudomonadota bacterium | reverse complement strand
CCGCCAAGCTGGACAAGGCTTTCCGAGCGCCGGCCACAAATCGTAAAAATCAACCGCCATATATAGGATAAAATTACCCATTGACTTATACCGTCCTGCATGAGAGTCCTAGGCCCGTAACCAGCCTTGCCCTTGAAGCGATTTGGCACTTTTGCTCATATCCCATCAGGAAAAGCGAGGCACAACAAGGAGGAAGTATGGGTAAGAAGTTGTACGTAGGCAATCTGGCCTACAGTGTGAGCAGTGACGCGCTCAAGGAGTTGTTTGCCCCTTTTGGAACAGTTGAGTCCGCAGATGTAATAATGGACAAATATTCCGGTCAGAGCAAAGGTTTCGGCTTCGTCGAAATGGCAAATGATCAGGAAGCAGAAACTGCTATAAAAGAGCTCAATGGAAAAGAGCAAGATGGCCGTGCATTGAATGTGAACGAAGCTCGTCCAAAGACAGACCGCAAGAGCGGTGGTGGATTTGGCGGCGGCGGTAGCAGAGGCGGCTACGGTGGTGGTGGTGGCGGTCGCGGCGGTCGCAGTGGCGGCGGCGGCGGTCGTGACAGAGGCTGGTAGTATCTAGCTCAAGTTCAACCCCTTTCCCGAATAATTATTTTCTGGCGTGAATAAAGCGCGGTGGTTTGTGCGGAGGTTTATTCAAAACTTTTCGTTGCTTATTGCCGCGTTGGTTTGTCTATTTCTTGTTGCGCGAATATTAGCAGGCGTGTAGAATACCTCTCCAAGATGTTCAAAAGAATTGTCCATGAATTGAGACATCACGCACCGTTTACAATATTTGGAGCGGTTCTTGGCGTTGTCTTTATCTTTCTTTTTCGGAATGTTTCGGCGGGAATTTCATACAAAGTTTTCTATGTACTTCACCCTTTGCATGTTTTGTTGAGCGCTCAGGTCACCGCCGGGATCTATATGATCTATAAGTGTGAAGGAGACAAAGGGAAATATAATTTCCTTCACATCTTCCTGATAGGCTATCTCGGTTCGGTGGGGGTTGCCACAGTGAGCGATTCGCTCATTCCATATCTTGGTGAGTTTCTTCTCGATATGCCGAACAGAGAAGCGCACATCGGTTTTATCGAAGAGTGGTGGATAGTAAACCCGCTGGCGATAATCGGAATACTTTTTGCCTATTTCAAGCCGATGACAAAGTTTCCGCATGCGGGCCATGTGTTGGTGAGTACCTGGGCCTCACTTTTTCATATATTGATGGCTGTCGGGGCGGGGCTTGTCCTTTCTGATTATATTGCAATTCTATTATTCTTATTTGTTGCCGTATGGATCCCATGTTGCGTGAGCGACATAGTTTTTCCGTTACTTTTTGTAAAGGATATAAAGAAAGTCCCGACCTGTTGTTGTCATTGATTGATGCAGGAAACAAGAGAATTTCTGGTCAATACATCTTTAAAATTAATAAACTGATTTGCATCAAAATAATCCGGGTCACCAAAGAATATGACGGCCTTATCTCCGGCGAATTTTCCGGTTATAGGAATGTATATCTTTGAGACATTGTAAGTTTGAGAAATTCTCTCTACCTCTACTTTTTTAGGTTCGGCAAAGGTTATTTCGACTCCCTTTTGGCCCTCTTTCTGAGACTCAATCAGAGAAGGGGAGACGATCAACTTATAGGCATCGTCAGAAGTTGCGAGAAGTTTTAGCGAGTTTGTGATGATCGACTCAAAGCAGGAGTTGTCTTTTTCAAGTGAAGTTGCGTTTCCGTGATCGTAAATAATGACGGCATTAGTGTTAGCAACAACCTTAGTGGTATTATCCATCTTGTGTGCGGGCGAAACGCAACCGGCCGCCCCCCAGAAGAGGAGCGGCCAGGCTGCTACTATCAAAAGAATCTTATTCATTTAAACTAGTTCAGTTCTACATTGTCGATTGTTGCCGCGGAATCCCACACAGAATCGCCCTCGTCGGTTACATAGAAATATATCTGTACCGGGTCATCCTGTCCGGCATACGCGGAGACATCAAATGAGCCCGATTCCCATCCGACGTGATATGTGCCGTCACTATGACCGTACGATTCTTCATCAGTACTGTCTGTGGGGCACAGTTCAAGGTTAGAAGCATCATCACCACCGGAGAAATAATCACCGCCCAAGAATTCCCATGTTGATGAGTTGACTGTTTCGGTGACAGCCGTTGCAAGCACTGAGCTATCGTCCGGGCTTCTCAATGTAGCAGTGAACGTGTCGTCATATGCAGAACCTACCCAGCACATTGCTTCTTCCGTTATGAAATCGTACTCAAAGGTGATTGTATCGACACCTGCGGGGATACACATACTCTGATACAATGCACTTTCGACTCCGCCGCTTGAATATCCTTCTCCTGTATATGTTCCGAGACCGGTGCTGATTACGCCCATATAATTTCCTCCGCGTGGAGAAACGTCACCCAAGGTGGTTCTCACGCGATAGTCGCCTACTGCAGACCAGCCGACAGCCGAACCCTCTTCAAAGCCACCGTTTGTGATTGCCGCGGCATTGAAGTTTGTATCGTTACTTCCGGTCTTTAAGAAATCTGCTCCTTTTCCGTCATCTGTTCCATGTGTATCCGTTGCATATGTAAATGCATCGCTCAGCTTAACCGGATCGGGAGAGAGCTCTAACATGCCATCTGTTTCTCCGAAGAGAGCAGAACCAATATTCTTGCAGTAACTGCTGGCAACATAATCATCGAATCCAACGACAGATTTTGCACCTTTGTTGATAAAGGCATTTGCCATTGTGTTGTTATACATACTACGACAGGCGCCGAGCCAAATCATGCTATCCGGGAATGTGCCGTTATATTTTGTGATGAAGCTGGGGAGAACGCCTAAGCTTCCGCCAAGAGAGACCATCAACCTGTGCTGTTGGAGATCGGTTTCATATGTTAACTTGTTTGCATCGGTAGCCCTGTATCCGGTGAGTAATACAACCTGAGAAAAGGCATCGGCAAGCCAGTTGCATTTCTTGGGATCACTGTTACAGGTGGCTCCGAAATAATCCTCCCACCATGTTGCAATACCATGATACCAGTTGTCACCGTGTGTCGAGATGACAACGACTCCGTAATCACTCAGATTTTTAAAATCTTCCGGTGTGATGTTCTGATCACCTGAGCTAATATTATATTTTGCCGTCAGATCAAACTTTGGACATACAGAATTCTTGATCGGTTGCCATGCTCCCCAATAGTCGTCATTGCCTCTGAATTGGTGATAGTAAGGGGAGAGAAGAATAGCAGTTTTACTCCCGATTGCATTTTCATCTACAGAGGCCGATTTTGAAAAACTATAAAGTCCGGATGCCGGGTTTGGGAACATTTCCAACGGACGCCACTTGGAGATACCGTTTGTTGTCCTGATTGTCATCTGGCCGTCACCGCGTCCGCCTTTGTAGGCTACTGCTCCGGTAGCTGTGTCGGAATCGGGCGGTGCTGTTGTACCGGAGGCTATTGCAGTGCTCGTTGCGGCATCATCTTCGTTAAACACAAAGCCGCCGAGAATACCGGATTCATATACAAACCATATACCTTGTCCGTCATCAGAGATATCTGCAGTTGCAATTCCAAGCGTTGATAAATTGGCATTAATATAAGCCAGTGCGGCGGCGGCATTTTCTGCGTCCGTTCCACCATTTGCATCATATTGTGCCTTAATTGTATCTGGGGCGCTCAACACCTTTGTCCATTCAGCCGTAGTCAGCGGTTCCATAACAATCATAGGCTGAATATCTGAATATGTTCCTGTGTCGACATTGGTGCGTAGATAAACAGTTCCGGCAGTTGCCTCCTCCATTGCAATGATTGCGCTGTAAACATTATCTCCCGCGATATCGTCGCCGTGCGTTGTTGCATCTCCGTCGTCATACATTGCACCTAAGTCCGCGACAAGATCCGCGTCGTCGGCATCTGATGAACTGACCTTTTCAAGGGTCACGGTCTCTGCCGCCTCACGCAATGCCACACGCGCCGTGACGTTTGTGGCCGTTGCCTTATATAGGCCGTCAGCCTTTTCAACGCCGCCGATTGTGAATGTCAGCTGACTCACGAAGAAGTCGAGTCCGCCTCCGCCACCGCAACTCAAGACCAATGTCATGCTGATTAATGCCAATAGTGTTTTTAATGATCTCATCTCTTTTTTCCTTTTTTTAGACAGACTCACTGCAACAGCAGGAAGATCTGTCTTCACATTTTTTAGGTGCCTTGACTGCCGAAATAATTCCGGCCGCCACTAGACATGCAACACCGCATATTGTGAATGCGAGTGGGAAGTTGCCCATGTCCCCGAGTTTTCCACCGAGGATTGGACCGACAATTCCGCCAACACCATAAGCCAGGAATATCCAGCCATAGTTTTGTCCGACAGATTTTGTACCGAATGTGTCAGCGGTTATATAAGGGAACAATGCAAAATTTCCACCAAAGTTAAAACCGATTAATGTTGCGCCGAGATATAAGAGTGCGGGGGTTCCGGCCATCCACTGAAAGAGGATGACAATAACTCCCTGAGTTGCCATCATAAGAGTTATCGAACGTTTGCGGCCCAGCTTATCACTGATTGCGCCCCATGCGATGCGGCCGATACCGTTTGCGAGTGAGAAGAAGATTGCCATTGCGGTTCCGGCGATAGCGCTTGCAGATTCAGTTGCAATCCCTGCACCCGTCAACGCTTGCATTGGGAAGAGTTTCATAAGACCGATGCTCATGAGTCCTGCACTTGCACCAAACGCAAATGTGAGAAGGATCATGTAGTATTGAGGAGTTGAGAGCATCTCTCTGCTGGAAAATTCAATTGAACCGTGTGCCGTTGTTCCGGTTGTCGCCGGAGGTGTCCAACCTTCCGGTTTCCAGCCTTCAGCCGGGAAGACCATCCAGATTCCGCCGATCAAAACAGACGCTAAGAAAATAAAACCATAAAGTGTAAATGTTCCACCCAAGCCCAGTGAAGCAGGACTCAACAAATTTGCCCACGAACCGGCGAGTTTCACCCACAACATTGCGCCGAATCCAAAACCTGCGACCGCAAGACCTGTGACAAGACCTTTTTTATCAGGAAACCAGCGCATTCCAACGGCGATTGGAACAACATAAGCAAGACCGATGCCGGCGCCACCGATAATTCCGACGAATAAAAAGATCGGCCAGAAACTTGTTCCGCCGAATAGACCTGCAAGGACATATCCAATACCGAGAACAATACCTCCCGACATGGCAAGCTTTCTGGGCCCAATTTTTGGCATGAGACGTCCGGCCAGAACCATAACTATCGCAAACGTTGCAAGGCCTGCCGCGAAAACTGCCTGAGTCTCCGTCTTTGTCCAGCCTGCCTCAACGAGCGGCTTTGTAAATACGCTCCACGCATAGATTGCACCGAGTGAGAGCTGAATCAGAATTGCCCCGAACACCACCAACCACCTGTTTTTCATTATCCTTTTCCCTTAATGGAATGATTTTATATGACAACCGAGACCGCTATCATTTAAAAAACTTCAAGTCAACGCCTGAAAAATAGCCTGAAAAATAGCAAAAATCAGCTGGCAGTGGTATGCGGCCCCTTAGCCAATAATAGGCCGAGCCTTGAAGGGCATGCGTCTACGCGCGCCAAGATTCTCACTTCGCAGAGTTTGTAAGGGTCTCATGTGCGCTTAAACCCGACATAGTCTGTGATGGTGACTGCGGCATTGAGCGAGCTAGATTTCGTAGGCG
>CAZTCA010000092.1:0-5796 GCA_964612405.1 uncultured Pseudomonadota bacterium | reverse complement strand
AACTCTTTTAGATCCATGATAGTGCCGCATCTTGGGCATGCAATCGGGATATCTCGGAATATCTGCATTGATAGGCCTCCTGAAAGTCTTTAAAGCATCCATGGACGACCCTGAAGAGGGGGCTCTGGTCGAACCGCCTTGAACGATAATTTGACGCCTGCACGGAGCAGGTTAAATGCACAGGCGATGCCAAAATAGATGTTAATGATCACGGCAGGTTATCAGAGGAGTGTGCGGCGCAGGTGACCTGATATGATGCAGGGGTGACCGGGAATTGATCAGTCAGGAGGTTAAGATTAAAGCTTCTCTTCCATGGAGCCGATTTTAAGATCTTTGATCTTGCTTCCGTAAACACCGGCGAAGGAAAGGATCTCTATCTTGCCACGAGCGACGGTCTCTTAGGTCTCCTTAATACATTGCCAATTATTAACGTTTATGTTAATATGTTGATATGATAGAAAAGATACAAAAGTATGCCGAAACGAAGGGATTGCCCCTAAAAGATGCCCTGCAGGTCTTTTTACAGGTAATCGTCCTAAAGGGGATGCATTTCAAGGATGCGCGGCTCATCGGCGGTACCGCGCTCGTAACGGGTCACGGCAATCCAAGATTTTCAGAAGATATCGATCTAACGGGCGTGCCTGACCCTTTGGGCCTAAAGCCCCACCTCGAAAGATCTGCAAAGGAAGTGGAGGGTCTTCTTAATGCGAAGGTCTCCATCACCCATCCAAAGCAGGACCGCGTTACATGGCGACTATCTTGCAACGTGACAGACGCCCTTTTCGCAAGACTACACGTCGACAGTCAGGACTATCCGGCCCTTTCAGAACATCCCATCATGATCGAATATCCCGGCATTGCACCATTCGTTTTCGCAAGCATTACGATAGATGAGATAATGGCGGACAAGCTTGTGGCGCTGGCATTCAGAAAGAACATCGGCGGAAGGGACATATTTGATCTCTGGTACCATTGGCTTAAGACGCCTGACCACATTGTGAGGACTAAGACCATTCAAGAATATGTCCTCCAAAAGTTGGAACTGCGGGGACTAAAAAAGGGCGACATGCTAAGCAATATCCGAACAAAGCTCGCGGGAGGCATAACAAAGCGCGTTGAAGAAGAATGGTCCAGATATCTGCCGGCTGGCCTTAAGAATGCGGAACTTTATAAACAGATATTTGACACGGTAAAGTCGTTCGTTACGGGCCCAATGTTATGACGAACATCGACCTCATAAAGCTGATGAATGATTTCGCTCGCAAGTTCGACAAGCGCCTGTTCTCGTTGCGCGAGATAGCGACATATTCCGGAGAATCGCAGGCGTCCATTGGAATGACGCTGGTTCGCGCGCGAAGAACGGGTCTTGTCGGTCGCGTAAGGAACCTCTGGTTCAACAAGATGGACATGCCTTCCATTGCCGATATCGCTCTCACGCTTAGGTCGCCATCATATATATCATTTGAAAGCGCGCTATACCATCACGGCATCTTATCGCAGGCGCCCAAGGATATTCTAACCGTAGCGACGACGTTAAGACCGTGCATTGTGGAAACTGCACTGGGTAAAATTTATTACGGACATCTATCGCAAAGGCTATTCTTCGGATTTGACGCCGACAGAATAGCATATCCGGAGAAGGCTATGCTCGATCTCATCTACATCCGCAATAAGCGCGGCCTGGGTGAATTTTCCGAAGTTATCTATACAGACATGCTGGACAAAAAGAGGCTGGCAAAATTCGCAAAAAACTTTCCACCGCACATACAGCGGCGACTTTGCGGCGGCAATGGCAGGTAAGTCACCGAACTAACCCGACTTGCGCAATAAGGGGGTATCTCGGTTTACGGCGAGAAACAAGGGGTCAGACCTACGCATTACGCGTTTTAACTATGCGCCCGTCTGGGCGACGCAACTGCTGTCGGGCCCATTCTCATCGGGATGGGGCGGCCGATCAATGCAATTCCGCAGGGTTCAAGCGAGATGGAGATTGTGAATATGGCGGCGATCACCGTGGTCGAGGCGCAGGGCGAATCTGTTGCAAAAGCCTCGCGCAAGCCACGCACAAAGGGCTCCGTCTTCACGACTGGTTAAATATCTCTGAATCCAGAATCCACATGTAACCTACCGATATCATTCAGTAAATTAATAGCAACTTAGGGCTATCAACTGGCCGATAATATAACTATGGGCACGGTTAAGTCTATCAGCATAAAAGAGCTCGGGCTTGATAAGAATCTGGAAGAGTCGGCCAGGCTTTTTTTGGACACGGATAACGATGGGTCCATTCACACAGATGAAGTCGATTGGAATGGGGATGGCTATCTGGATTTCGATTATAAATTCTTCAAAAAAGTTTCGCCAGACGGTTTTGACCGCATTCAAAGCAGACTCTTCGAAGTTGGATTGGTGGGCAAGTTAAGGAGTAAAGATCTGTTAAAGGATAAGCGTTTAGGCGAGCTTGTAGATATTGTAAAAAAATATGCCGCAGAGTCTCACCAATCCGCAAATCAACGAGTTAATGATCCGGTCGATACCCTAACCGAAATCATTGGACAGGGTTATTCTGTTAAAGATGGATTGGACCTCATGGAATTTATACTTAAAAAATCCGGAGGTATGCTTGGAAGAAATGTCTCCTCTCTGAAAGAGATAACTTCTCAATTAAACAGTCTTGGATTTTCTGCGGAAGAAGTTGTGCAATTGTTCAAAGATAGGCTTGCTCAATCAAGACTTGAGTCAAAAAATAGAGAAGGAACAACAGATAATGACATCAGAAAAACAGGAGAATTTATCATCACGAGCATGGTCGAAAATTTATCTGATGTTATCAACCCTTTGATAGAGGCCGGTTATAAAAAAGATGGGGTCAAAAAATTTCTGGAAACTTTTTCTTTAAAAGTTGAATCCAGCTTTCCGTGGCAATTGTACTACTTTGAAAAATTTGTTTCGGGTCTTCAGGAACAGGGGTATAACTCAAAAGAGATTATTGGCTTTGTTGAAAAATGGTCTGCCATGACAGAATTCTATTTCGGTCCTTATATGGGAGAGGAGATTCCGAATGTTATCGGCAGATTGATAGCTATGGGATTTAACCGGCAGGATGCCGCGGTAATGTTTCTCTATACCAACCATGGCTATGGAAGCTTGCACTTGGAATTTGATAAGTTTGAAACAAAAATAAAAAAATTAGAGAGCGGGGGAATTGATAAAGAGACTATTTGTCGGTATGCCCGGATGCTACCGGACAACGTCAAGCTTGAAGTATACGATTTCTTGGAATCTTCCATCTTCGAGCTGAATGAGAAAGACGCGGAACTATTCTCTCAAATGTTTTCTCCGAAAAACGCATCCGAAATGTCCTCTAAAGCAGAACCCTTTAAAAATGGCATTAAGGCCTTAGAAGAGGCGGGATTTACAAGAGAAGAGACGAAGGAACTTGTCAGTTTCCTGTCAAAAAAACCTGAAACCTGCAACCCAAATTTTTTGAGTGCGGCGGCCGCTCTAGAAAAGATAGGCCTTGATTATAGGAGAATAATCCCCGCTATTGTCGATATCATTACTAATGAAAAGAGTGAAGAGAGATCGCTTAGCATGGATGAATTGCTGGATGGATTTCCTGAAGCACTGGAAGCCGCGAAATCTGCCGGAATGACAGAAGAAGAGATGCTAAACTCAATGAAGGAAATTTTGGCCATAACCTATTGTATATCCGGTCATATGTCCGGTGCCTTGGAGGTATATTCTGAACTTCGCCTGCTGGGTGTGGATGATAAAGAGACAAAGATTAATTTAATAAAACAATTCGATTACTATGGTAGTGAAAAATATTTTTTCAAAGATTTGGCGGGAGCCATCAAATCTTTACGTGAATCCGGTCTGGATAAAGACGGCATTTTAACGTTGTTGAATTCGTTGGCCAAGACAATTGGAAATAACAATAAATATGGCGCAGGCAATGTGTTGAGTTCATTTAAGTTGATTCCAGATCTTGTGAGACTTGGTTATAAAGATTTGGCCTCTCTGGAAAAAATTCTTTTAAAGATGTCTGAAAGCACTGAATCAAGAACTGCGGTGTTCGAGTTTGCGAGCGTCCTATTCTCTTCCGGATTTGAGGATATTGAAGAGATAATAAAATTTTCAAAGGAACTGGCTTCTGATAAAAAGGCATTTAGTATTGTTAGTCACATAAGAACTGTATTGAAGGACGTTAAAATAAAAGATTCAAAAGATTTTAATCTGATTAAAGACAATCTAAAGTTTCTCGGAAAGTATGCGGGTGACTATTATACGTGGACTGAGGGCGGCACTGACAATGACATATGGTTTTCAAAACTTAATATCGATGTCAGACAATGTAGCTACGATAAGTTTCCTTTAGAGCTGACTGAAAAATTAAATGCATATGTGATGAACAGTAAATGGCCGGACGTGGAATTGATTAAGGGAGTAAGTATATTGATAAACAAGTTGCATGATGCCGATGGCAAACTTAATCATTGTGATAAAATCAGAACAAACATTGCAAGCAACCTTACGCCCAAAACTGCCTATACGCTTCTTTCCTATGCAATGGCAGATCTTTATACAACATCATTTTTTGCGATTTGGGACAATCAAAAAATAAAGGACGTTGGAGAGTGGCTGAAAGAGGTCGATCCGGACGAAAGAGATATACACAGGTTTATTGTAGGTTTGTGTAATTATAATAAGGCAGATGTTTTTCTTTCACACCGTGGTTATTTTTTCAAGAAAGCGGTTGAATTAGTCGGTAATGGTGAAAACGCACAAAGGGATACGTCGTTACTTATAAAGCTATTTGATAAAGTGTTGCCTACGGCAGGAGACGATGAAAAGAAAGGGTTTGCACAGGCCCTGTGCGACATGCAACTAAACGACCTTACAAAGCTCACTTCATCTTATCTAATAAAATTATATACCAAAAAGTTTGGTTTAGATAAATATGCTCCGGAACTTGAAGAGATAGATCAATCTCTTCCTGAAATACTAACTCCGGAAGTGCCCAGAGAGGAATGGCTGAAAGATAACACTCTTACAGGAAAATTATATTTCTATAAGGACGAAAAGTGGTTTGGTATCATGAAAAAACACTACGGCGGGACGAGTGGAAAGGGGACAAATGGATGGAAAGTTGAAAATGAGTCCGATCCCGATACCGCGTCATTTTATAAATATGTAAACGGCGTTAAGTTGAGGATCATCCTTGCAAGACAATCATTTGAAGAGGAGAATATGCTGGATGATATAAATGATCCAAATATCGATATAATGGTTCATAGAGGTCATAGCACTCATTTAGGCCGCACCTTTCCAAGCGAAGACCCCGAAAAGATTCATGCGAAACATAAACTGCTCATGGGTGGATCGTGCGGTGCCTTCGGTGATATAGTAAATAGTGACATGTTTACTGTGTATCAGGGCAATTACTTTATGGCAGATTCCAATACTGGGGAGGGGGCTGTCAATACCAAGGTAATTGATACCTTAATGATGGAAGTCGCCAAAGGGTGCACAAATTGGGATTGCATCGGAAAATATAAGAAAGAAGGCATTATACTCCCCAACGATTCGTCATTCTTAATGGGTGGCTACATAAGTGCGTTGGAGGGATTGGAACGACTCAGACAAAAGGCCCAGGAAGAGGAGTAAAATCTAGCTCAAAATGTTAGAGCGAATTAAAAAAGGAGCCCAAGCAAAAGCAGTTCTGTTCACCCATTGTTTTCTAGGAGCCTGTCGGGAAATGACACTTTCTGTCATTGCGAGGAGCAAAGCGAC
>CAZTCA010000091.1:0-5811 GCA_964612405.1 uncultured Pseudomonadota bacterium | reverse complement strand
CTGTCATTATCCCATGGGCATTAACCCTGTCATTATCGCGTGGGTATCACACTATTGAGCATTTTATTTGACATATGAGGTCAAGCGTGGCAAGGATGCGCTACTTTTTTTATGGGCATAACTTGCTGTTTTTGCTATTATTACATGCCCTTTGAGGCGCTAGCTCAGTCGGTAGAGCACCGCCCTTTTAAGGCGGGTGTCCCGGGTTCGAATCCCGGGCGCCTCACATTGTCTGAAGGTCCCCATCGTCTAGTGGCCTAGGACACCACCCTTTCACGGTGGCGACGCGGGTTCGACTCCCGCTGGGGACGCAAAAAACAAATGCCAGGCCAAGCGGTCTGGCATTTGTTTTTTGCGTGCCCTCTATCAAGAAGTTCGAACTTGGTTCATCCGTAATCACAGTTGCGCGGGGAAATCTATATAAAAATTGGCGCGAAAGTATTTTTCTGAAAGTCATTGCGAGCGGAACGAAGCAATCTCCCGCCATCAAACGTGATAAAAAGCCGCGCCGCCGCTGACGGCGTCACGCCTTTTGCATTTACGAGTGGCAAGAATTGCGCCAGCGCAAAAAGCGCTTTCACAATTCTTGCTTGCACGAGTGACCCCTCGACTCGCCCCGCCACGTGGCGGGGCGAGCTCGGGGCAAGCCAAAAATTCCGCCCTCCCAGTAATTGTACCCACTCGTAGGCCTTGGCATCCTTAAGCCCCGATATAATAATTGCCGAGGCCGACTTGGCTACGAATGATACTAATAATATCAATTGGTTAACTCGTAATCTCAAAAAAGACTAAAAACTTAGCAACTTATTTTTAGAAGCGCCGAACATAGTATTGTAAGAAGCTGTTTTGATGTAGCCTTAATAGGCGATGAAACAAATAACAAAATAACAAATCGCCCCTTGACTGGTTAGATGTCACGTTACATGAAAAACAGAATTGTCACAGATGATATGGTATCTGGGTAGATACGGCATGCAGAACGATGAAGCAATTATCGTGCCGAAAACTGTTATCTTGCTAACACCTTGAAATTGCTATGGTTGAACAAAACGAGGCAATTACAAACTGTAGCGTTTTCGTCACATTGAGTCCGTCTTGTGGTTTTTTTTGTGGTTTTCGTCTTGTGGTTTTCGTCACATTGATTCCGTCTTGTGGTTTTTTTTCGTCACATTGAGTCCGTCTTGTGGTTTTCGTCTTGTGGTTTTTTTTCCGCCGCGTCCAAGACCTCTCGTGAACGCCTGAAGGAACTCGACGATCTGAAGAACGACGGCCTCATTACCGACAAGGATTACAAGAGGAAGAAGGACGAGATACTAAGGGGGTTATAAGCCCGATTTTCATTATTTAATCAACCTCATACACTTTTCCAATTTAGAAAGTATCTTTGATTGTTTGCAGATCACATCCACCCTATATACAAGACCTGTTCCATTATAAGCAGATTGTCTGGAAACAGGTGTGGCTCCATAGGGTATCAGACCCAAATAATCGCCACTCTCCTCTAAAAAAATACCGCCACCGCTACTGCCATTGGAATAATCAGCCGTGTGATAAAATACCGGATCACCATTCTCTTCATATTTGACATATAATTTGAAAAGCCTGCTTTCCTTAAAATATTCCCATTTTTCTAGATCAACTTCATGCAGAGGACACGCCGCCTTTCCTTCATCGCAGAGCTGTGACTTCGTGTTTGTAAATATGACATATTTTTTATAGCTAATATCATATATTAGATGACCTCTCGAAAGAAAAGGACCGTTACCAAGGTAACTTTTTCTAGGATATGTCCTTATAACATGCCCGTCAGGGTAGGAGATAGCCCAAATGGCAGTTCCTTTTCTCCCACCGATGTTTCCAAATTTCAACCGTTCGATCTGTTCGCGTTCGGGGAAAGACGCAATCAACAAAGACGATGGAAAAACATAACCTTCCTCTGGGGCTAACAGCAGCCAGTCTTCCATCTTTCCACTTGGCGGTTCAAATTGTCCGACCTCGATCACTTTCATTCTATATTGATCTTTTTCAACTACACCGTTGATCGGACTGCTGACGTGTTTATTCTTTTTGCCATCATACCCCAATAAACAATGTGCAGCGGAAAGGGCCAGATCCTCTGATACGCGGACAGCATTGCATTTCACTTCGTTGCCAAATGTAACAGGCAGAGTGGATTTAACGCTTTTCTCCATCTGAGGTGGAAATTTATCCGCTTCCTCCCCAAAAGACAGAGGGATAAAAGAAAAAAAACAAACAGATAAGCAGACAAAAATCGCCGAATTATTCAGCCACGGTTTGTTTTTCATATATTACCTTTTCTGTTTTCAAATCCAATTGCTCCAACGCCCATCCATACAGATCAATATAAATGGGAATGAGTTTGTGATATGCACTACAAAAAGGTGATCTTTCATTGGGATGCCCTAGTATTTTTTCATTCAATATAGGACAGCCTGTTCCACAGACACGCAACCATCTGCATTTCCGACAAAATTGGTTTTTAATTTCGTTGGACCTATATTGCATTTTATATCTGTCGTAATTAGCAAAGATCCCTTCTTCCAAAACACCTATTGATTCATCCAATGTCGTTGGACAAAGGGCTAATTTCCAGCGATGGTCAATAACTATATGAGAGTCTGCTATTGCACATGCCTGCCTAACAATGGGTTTCATAAATGACAAATTTGAAATTTTCCACTTAAGAGCAAAATATGGGCCGAATTCATGCGCTTGAATTTCATTTGCGCTTTTACTTACAGCATTCACAATATTCCCACAAAATCTTTCATAATCCTGGCGTGAATAATCCAATCGCTGAACAAAATTATATCTTGAAAACAATCTATTATCCAGCAACCATTTCGTTAACTCCGGCAAATATTCTATAGTATCATCGCTGAGCGTTGCAAGTATAAATGGAAAAACGCCATTTTCCTTCAAGAGAGCGATGTTCTTTTCAATGACCTTAAAGGTTCCATTGCCAGCAATGTCCATGCGAGTTCTATCATGGGCGTCTCCATATCCGTCCATTGAAATGCTTACACCGAAATTTTTTCCTTAAAAAAGACAGCGTTCTTCTTATCAAAAAGTGTTCCATTAGTAATAAGTGCATAACCTATTTTCAGTTGCTCTGTTGCCTTATGTTCGAAAAGTTCGACCACGCGCCTAATTAGATCAAATTCCAGCAAGGGTTCACCGCCCGCAAACTTTATCACCAAACGTTTAAATCCTCTTTTAATGTGTTCATCAATTATCAATCTTACAAAGCGTTTTAGCCCCGCTTTAGATAATGACTCGTCGGTTTTTTTAACAAAGCAATACGGACATTGCAGATTACAGTTATTCGTAATATGTAGCCAAACCTCACTTTCCTTTCTTTTGGCAGAAACTTCTTGTTTATGATCTTTAACGCATGTTGGTTCTATTATGCCATAGTCTCTAAGGAAAGAAATTACAGATCCCCTGTCTTCTTTTGGCACCGAATCTGGCAATACCGAAAGAGCTTCTTTAACAGATACGCCTTCCTTAAGCCTATCTAGTAGCACTGATAGATCTTTATGCAATATTAGAGGGTTACCCATGGAATTCGGATTGTATAGCACGATTCTATCTGAAAAAAATTTATGATATATTTTTTTTGACGATTTGAGTATGGTGTCACTCATATAGATGCCAGCGCCCAAAGATCGAAACTCCTCCCCTGTTCAAGCAACAGGGGAGGAGTAAATACCATTTTTAATCAAGTATCACAGCATTTCTCATGACAATCTGCAGTGCAATCACATGCGCAATCACCACTACAGTTTACTTCGCCCGCTATTACAGTCTTATTTTTGCCTTCAACTAGATGCAGAAAATTCTTAGACTGATAGTTTGAAATAAAACTGTCTGCTGTTACTATCAATGACCCGCTTCTTTTAGCGTTATCAGTTGTTGAGGATCTGTCTGTAAACTGGGTAGCACTAATAGGCTAACGTGAAATTTCATTCACCTTTGGCATAATATTCACCTCCTTTCATAAAACGCCACTTTTTCAACAGGCTCTAGGAGAGGCTGTTGATAAAAGAGCTATTTTTATTGGGACAAGATTGGGAGATTTTTAAAAAAATAGCAACAACAATATCGGCCTGTGTGATACCCACGCGATAATGACAATAAAATGCTCAATAGGATATTCCAAGACGGACTCCGGCGATCACTTTTGAGACGGACTCCGGCATCTCCTTATGAGACGGGTTCCCGGAATCCCTTTTCTAGATAGACCTTGCTATCTTATGACGTAATGTGCGAGTGTCCCGCGCTATGAATAATACCGTACCAGTGCTGGACTTTTTAGGATTGGGCCTTTCGCCAAAAATCATGGATTTTCTGAAGCGCAGTGCTTTCACGATACCAACTCCAATTCAACACCAGTCTATCCCCGCAGGACTTGAGGGGAAGGACCTGATAGGCGTTGCGCAGACAGGAACAGGCAAGACTCTGGCCTTTGGCCTCGCTATGATTCAGAGACTCTCGGAAATGAAAGGGCGCGGGCTCATACTCCTTCCAACGAGAGAATTGGCCCTTCAGGTAGACGAGGCCCTGCAAAAAGTTGCAAGAATGCACGACCTGTGGACCGCCGTGTTGATTGGCGGTGAATCGATGAATCGGCAGTTCGACATGTTGCGCCGCAATCCGCGCATTATTATTGCCACTCCGGGGCGTCTCATCGATCACATGAAACGCAAGACGGTAAGACTGAACGATGTAAAGATTCTAGTTCTTGACGAAGCCGATCGCATGCTCGACATGGGCTTTGCTCCGCAGATAAACGAAATTTTACGTGGGGTCCCAAAAGAGAGACAGTCACTTCTTTATTCTGCCACAATACCGGTGGCGATTGTCAAGATCGCATCTTCTTATATGAAGCTCCCCTTGAGGGTTGAAGTTGCACCATCCGGAACCGCACCGGAACAAGTGGAACAGGAGATAGTCCTCATCAGCAAGGAATCTAAACAGGAACAGCTTGAAACAATTTTGAAGGAACATCTGGGAGCGACTCTTGTTTTTTCCAGAACCAAGAGGGGGGCGACCAAGATCTGTCGTACTTTGATTAAAAGCGGGTTTAAGGCCGCGGAGATACATTCCGACAGGTCGCTGAACCAGCGCAAAGAAGCACTGAATGGATTCAAGAGAGGCAGATACCGTGTTCTCGTTGCGACAGACATTGCCGCACGCGGAATCGATGTGAAAAATATTGAAATCGTGATCAACTATGATCTTCCCGAAAATTCTGAAGATTACATCCACCGCATTGGAAGGACCGGACGCGCCGGCCTGATGGGGAAGGCGATTTCATTTGCTACGCCCGACCAGAGAAGAGATATTCGTGACATTGAAAGACTGATGCGAAAATCCCTGAAGGTTACATCCAAATTACCCGCCTCACAGATGTTACAAGAACGCGCGCCCAAGACAAGATCGTTTGGACGCAGAAGACACAACTTCAAAAGCGTGAAACGTCCCAGGTAGTATCTGCAAACTTAATCACACCAAATATCTGACGCATTGTTAGCGCTGGAGTCACCATAAAATATGGCCTTGAGGCCTGTTGTACTTTTCACTTTACTAAATGTCGTGTAATGTTATAGGGTTATTCGACGAGAAGGAATTTTATACGGCCATAGAGGAATATTTAAATGGCCTATTATTATAATGATTTCATATAGTTACGTGTATACCTCAAAATTTCACGCAACTTATGACAATTTCACCCGATAACTGAAACGGAAGGGATGAACCCTTTCGGTATTCATTGACAATAAATTT
>CAZTCA010000090.1:0-5841 GCA_964612405.1 uncultured Pseudomonadota bacterium | reverse complement strand
ATCTCTTCCGTCTTGCACAATAACTTCGTTGCGATATCCCATTCACTTCCTTCAAGCCTAACACCCGCCTCAACCAAGATCGAACCAAACTCTTCATCATTGCATCTGTCTTCAAGCACTGCCTTGCAGAGTCTCTTCAGATGTTGGTCTACTAACATAATCCCCCCGGTTATGTTTTCTATGCTTAATTAGAAAGCTAATTAACCTATAATTATGTATAATTGGTATATATAAGTGACTATAATGTCAAGAATAAATACATCAATTGTTAAGAAATATTATTAATTCAGAGGCCAATTATGGACGCTTGAATTGTTTAGAAATATCTGGTATCTATGGAATCTAGCTATATGACCAAAAAATCCTTCCTTATTATAGTAGCACTCGTACAGGTCCTATTTATTATAGGACCCAAGGAATGTTGGGCCGTTTCAATAAAAGAGACAGTCCATGAATATACCCTTCCCAATGGGATGAAGTGGATGCTGGTTCAGAGGAAGGGGGTCCCGATATTCTCCGCCATTATCGCGGTGAGAGTCGGTGGCATGGATGAGGGGGAAGGAGAGACCGGCATTGCGCATTTTCTGGAACATATGGCCTTCAAGGGGACGAAGGATATCAGCGGACCGGAGCTCTGGAACGCGTTTATAGGGAACGGCGCGACGGGCCTCAACGCAAGCACGGGGAAAGATCTGACCAGTTATTATTCCAGCATGCCTTCGTCAAAACTTGAGCTGTGGTTGTATCTGAATTCAGAGATGATCAGACACTCTATCCTGCGCGAATTTTATAAAGAGAGAGACGTTGTCTTGGAGGAGCGCCGTGATTCCATAGAGAACAATCCAAGTGGGCTTATGTTCAGCACACTTCTGGCTACGGCATTCAAAAACGGTCCATACAGCTGGCCGACACTGGGGAGCGTTGAAGACCTGCAAGGGTTTAAACCGGAGAATCTCGAGAACTTCAAGAAGAAGCGCTATATCCCACAGCGGATGACCGGTGCAATTGTTGGTGACATAGATATTGAGCAGACGAAGGCGATGATAGATAAATATTTCAGCCCCATCCCCAGGGGGAAGACGCACGAGAAATCATTAAACAAAAGCGATGTTCAGAAGGAGGAGAGACGCGCGGTTGTTGAGTTTGAGGCAATGCCAAGCATTATGATTGCCTATCACAAGCCGACCCTGCCGACATGGCATGACTATGTTTTTGATGTGCTCGATTATTTACTATGTGACGGCAAGAGTGCTGTTCTGCCCAGAGTGATTGTCAAAGAGAAGAGGCTGGCGAGGTCTCTCCACTGCGCGTCAGGATCTCCCGGTGCGCGTCTGAACAATCTCTTCCTTATAGTAGCCGACCCACTTGAGGGTCACTCAGTGGCCGAGATCGAGAAGGCGGTCATTGAAGAACTCGAGAGGATAAAAAAGGAATCTTTTGCAGACGCGAAGATTAATACCGCCAGAAACAATATCGTGAAGGATTTTATCTTCGGGATGACGAAGAATATGGGGCTTGCCAGAAATCTCGCCTATTTCCAGACTATAGCCGGTGACTGGAGATATCTTGTCACGCATGAGGACAAGATCGGGAAGGTCACCGCCAAAGATATCAGAGCGATTGCGAAAAAATATTTTGTAAACACCAACAAGACGGTTGTTGAATTGAAAAGTAAATGAAGATGAAAAAAATCCTGTTCATATTAGTTCTTATGTTTGCGGTGAGCGCTTCTGCCTCGAACAGAATTTCGGAGCTCTCTTCGAAAGGGGAGTCAAAGTTTCATCCGCCAAAACTCACGGCTGTAACGCTTTCAAACGGAATTAAATGTTATATCCTTGAAGACAGAGACCTCCCGGTTATTCAGGCGACTCTTACCGTCCGCGGCGGCACTGCATATGAAGGTAAAAAGGAGGCCGGGGTCGGATTTGTGATGGCCGACATGCTTGAGAACGGCGGGACCGTTTCTCATCCTCCGGCGGAGCTTGATAAATTGCTGGATGAACTTGCCGTTGGCGCTTCGATGTCGATTGCTTCAGAGGCCATTGTAGCGCGGATGAACGGCCTGTCTAAAAATACGGAAGATTCGCTTGGAGTCTTCTTTGAAATGCTCTTCGAGCCCCGCTTCGATGAAGAGAGGCTGGAGATTGTCAAGAAGCAGGTCATCGAAAGTATAAGGAGACAGGACGAAAACGCCGGCGCGATAGCGATGAGGGAATATCGAAAACTCCTCTACGGCAAGAAGAGCCCGTGGGGGCGCACGATCAAATCTTCACAGATTAAGAGGATCAAGAGAGAAGATGTGGAGGAATTTTATAAGAAGTTTTTCTATACCGACAGGATGATCCTGGCCCTGGCAGGTGATTTTGACAAAGGGAAGATGGTCAAGATGCTTGAGCGACTCACAAAAAAATATCCAAGGAGCAGTGCGGAGCTTGACCCTTACCCGGGCGTTGATCATAAGGACAAGGCCGCGAAGAAGAGGATTTCTAAAAAGTTTACACAAGCCGCTATCAGTGTCGGCCATTTTGGAAGCTACAGATCCAATCCGGATGTCTATCCGTTGATAGTTATGAATTATGTCCTTGGGGGATCCGGGTCCTTCACGAGCAGGCTCAAAGAGTCGATCAGAGTGAAGAGGGGGCTTGCATATGAGGCATGGTCAATGCTTTCGTTCGGCCCGGATGGTGTACCGGGGGCATTTCAGGTTCACACCAAGACAAAGATGAAATCTGCAAAAGAGGTTATCAATATAATAAAGAAAGAGATTGAAGGGATGGCCACAGGGAATGTCACCGAAGAGGAGTTCAGAAGGGCCAAGGCAGGCCTGATTAATTCGCTGGTATTTCAATATGAAACCCCCTATGACATCGTTTCTTCAGTTGCCGAATATGTCTATTTTGGATGGCCCGAAGATTATATAGAGGTATATAAGAGAGAGATGGAAGCGGTAACGCTTGATGCTGTCAACAGGGTGGCGAAAGAATATCTACATCCGGATAAATTGAAGATTGTGGTGGTTGGTAAGTAACCGTGAATCGTGAAGATTAGATAAAGATATGGATCAACTGGTAAAGATCATAGAAAAGGCTTTGAATGACTGCAAGAAAGAGGGGAGACTTAAAGTAGTTTCTATCCCCGACATTCTATTAGAACAGCCGAAGAGGCCCGAGCACGGGGATCTATCAACCAATATCGCTCTGGCACTTGCGGGCGCAGAAGGGAAGTCCCCTCGTCAGGTGGCTGGAGAGATAAAAAATAAGATAAAGGTTCCAAACGACATATTAACAGAGGTCTCAATCGCCGGTCCCGGTTTTATCAACTTTAGGATTAATCAATCGTGCTTCATCAAAGTTTTGGATGATGTCTATAAGGCCGGCAAAAAGTTTGGCAGATCTAAACTCGGAAAAGGGAAAAAAGTGCAGGTGGAGTTTGTGAGCGCGAACCCGACCGGTCCGCTTCATGTTGGTCATGGCAGGGGCGCGGTTTATGGAGATGCGCTTGCATCTGTTCTTGAGGCGAATGGTTATAAGGTGAGCAGGGAATATTATCTGAACGATGCAGGCAACCAGATCAACACATTGGGCAAGTCGGTTTGTTGGAGGATCGCGGGGCTTGAAGGGGAAAAGGCTGAACCAAAAGAGGAATACTATCAGGGTGAATATATAATTGATATTGCCAAGGAGATAATCAATTTAAAGCAATACAGGAAGATGAAAGAAAAGGGCGGGGATGAGTTTATAAAATTCTGCGGTGAATATGCCGGAAAGAAGATCTTTGATGAAATCATATCCGATCTTGCGAGATGCGGGATTAAGCACGATGTCTATTTCAAAGAGACGACACTGTATAAGAAGAAGGAAGTGGAGAAGACGCTTGAGTTTTTAAAAAAGAGGGGAAAGGCTTTTGAAAGTGAAGGTGCCCTCTGGTTTAAATCCACGGAATATGGTGATGACAAAGATAGAGTTCTAAAGAAATCCGATGGCTCCTATACATATTTTGCCGCCGATATTGCCTATCATAAAGATAAATATGACAGGGGCTTTGATCGTGTGATCGATGTTTGGGGTGCCGATCACGGTGGATATGTTGCGAGGATGAAGGCCGGCGTTGAGGCGATTGGACACGATCCGAAGTCGTTTGACGCCGTTTTGATTCAGTTGGTCAACCTGGTTCGTGCAGGTGAGCTTGTTTCAATGTCGACCAGAAGGGCTGAGTATGAGACATTCGGAACACTAATTGATGAGGTGGGGAAGGATGTCTGCCGGTATTTCTTCCTTTCACGGTCACATAACGCACAACTGGACTTTGATTTGGAGCTGGCCAAGTCACAGACGGCGGAAAATCCGGTCTATTATATACAATATGCCCACGCCCGGATCTCGAGCGTTTTTGAAAAAGCCGGCAAACTGAAACTATCAGGCGCCGATCTCAATCTGCTGAAACTTCCGGAAGAGATCTCTCTGGCAAGGAAACTGGCTGAATATCCGGAGACGGTTGAGGCCGCGGCAAATGAACTCGAACCCCATAAAATTGCCTTTTACCTGTCAGAGCTTGCAAAGTTGTTTCAGTCCTACTACACAAAGGGGAAGAGGGGTGCCGATTACAGGTTTTTGCATGACAATAAGGAACTTCAGCGGTCCAAATGTTATTTGTTGAAAAATATCCAGACTGTGATAAAAAATGGGTTGGATTTGTTGGGGGTTACAGCGCCGGATAGGATGCAGTCCCAGGATCATTAAAACGAATATGACGGAATATAACGAAAACATACCGGAAGAGACTGAAGACAGGGCCCAATATTTTTGCCGCTTCACCTTTGGGCAGTTCTTCACGATATTGGTGTTGGCGGTAATCACGTTCGGGTTTGTATTCTATCTTGGCGCAAGATACGGAAATGACTATTTGAGAATATCTGACAGGGGTTTGAACAATTCTCCGGAAATCACCCGCGTGATCAGCGAGGGGATCCCGTCAAAAACAACTTCCATCCAAGATCCGGAGCTACAGGCCCTGGCACGTGAAGTGGTTGAGGGGGGAAGTGACGTCGATCTAAAAATGCGCGTGAGAGAAATGCTGAACCGAAAGAGTGAGCCTGAAACGGTTTCCGCCAGCAATGCCGTAGAGACAGCTGAGCCGGAGGTGATGCCTCTCGACAGTGAGCCGCCATCACAGTCTTCTGCAATTGATGCGACAGAGTCCAGTGTTATCAGAGTGAAGACCTCTGCAAATGCAAAATATTCTATTCAAGTCGGCTCATATCCAAACATGGAAGAGGCCAACTTTAAGATAGAGAACTGGCGTTCAAAGGGCTATCCTGCCTTTATAATGATTGCCGATATACCTGACCGTGGTCGCTGGTATCGTGTCCGTGTTGGTGGTTTTGCCTCGAGGGATGATGCTGAAAGCTATCTGGATCGCCTGCGGTCAAAAGAGGGGGATATTGAAGCAATCATCGTTTTAAATGAACATTGATCACATCCGCAATTTCTGCATTATTGCTCACGTCGATCATGGCAAATCCACACTTGCCGATCGCATGCTTGAGAAATCCGGCGCCATTAACAAACGCGAGGAGAAGGATCAATTTCTCGATAAAATGGAACTGGAACGCGAGCGCGGCATTACAATCAAAGCACAGACGGTTCGGCTAAAACACAAGGCGAGTGATGGTGAGATCTATGAGTTGAATCTTATAGACACCCCGGGGCATGTCGATTTCCGCTATGAAGTTTCCAGATCTCTTGCGGCATGTGAAGGGGCGCTTCTTGTTGTCGATGCGACTCAGGGGATACAGGCGCAGACGATTGCAAATGCCTTTGAGGCGATCGATCTCGGCTTGAA
>CAZTCA010000089.1:0-5911 GCA_964612405.1 uncultured Pseudomonadota bacterium | reverse complement strand
TCAAATAATAACCATTGGTTGTCTTAAAGAGATCTTCTTCAAATTTCTGGAGCTGTCCCGTTCCGATCATTGCCTTTGCATTCGTCATGAAAGGGGGCATCATTTCGGTATATCCATGCTCTCTTGTGGCAAGATCCAGCATGAAATTTATTAATGCTCGCTCCAACTGAGAGCCAGCACCTTTCAAGACCGTGAAACGTGCGCCGGAGATCTTTGCCGCCCGCTCAAAGTCCAGAATCCTCAAGCTTTCACCAATCTCAAAATGTTCTTTGGGCTTGAAGGAGAACTTTTTAGGATCTCCCCATTTCCTCTCTTCTCTATTGTCTTCAGAGGTTTTGCCGACGGGAACGCTTTTATGCGGGATATTGGGTATCTCCAGGAGATATGATTTTACCTTCTCTTCAACCTCGTTCAATTCTGGTTGTATCTTTTTTATTCTTTCAGCCGCCTTCTGCATCGACTTTATAACCTTTGATGCATCCTTCTTATCCTTTTTTAGCTTCGCGATTTCTTGCGAGACCTTGTTCTGTTCCGCTCTGAGGGAATCGAACTCCTGCTGTAATTTTTTACGCTTATTGTTTATCTTTTCAATAGGAGAGAAATCGAATTTCTGCCCACGCATCTGAAGTGCCTTTTTGACATCATCGAGGTTATTTAGGACAAATTTTAAATCTAGCATAACAGTTGACTGTCATCGCGAGCTTCCGAAGGAAGCGTGGCGATCCAGCGAATTCAATTGAATGCATGAGATTGCTTTATCCCCCGCCTGCGGGGTCCTCGCAATGACGTGCTTGTTTATTATTTGTTCAGTTCCTGATCGATAATCTCTTTAAAGTCTGAATATGGTCTTGCGCCGGAGAGGAAAATTCCGTTCACAAAGAAAGCCGGTGTACCGGAGGCTCCTGACGAAGCACCGAGCGCTGCATTTTCTTTTACCTTGTCCGCATATTTTCCGCTATCCAAACACTTGTTAAACTTTGCAGTGTCCAGCTTGATATCCGCGGCATATTTTTTTAGAGATTCAACCTTCAGATCTTTCTGGTTATTCCAGAGAACATGGTTCAACTCCCAATATTTATCCTGATCGCCCGCGCAGTGCGCCGCCTCGTGTGCCTTTTGAGATTGCTGATGGAAGGAGAGGGGAAAATCAGCCAGAACATATTTCACTTTGCCTTCGTAATCTTTCATTATCTTGTCAATTGTTTCGCGGACACGTTTACAGAACGGACATTGATAGTCCGTAAATTCAACGATAGTTATCGGTGCGCCTTTGGGGCCTTTGTACGGGTTGTCTCCGATATCAATCTTTACTCTCGGAGGCTCCAAATTGATCTTGACGCTGTTTGCAGACCTGAGTCCTGCCAGCAACTGCCCTCTCAAGCCCTGAGTCTGGCCCTGAACCAAGTAGTTCTTAATCATATCTTTGACATCTTTAAATTTCTTTCCGCCCATCTGTGCTTTTCTGGAATCATAGAATTTATTGAGATCTTCATCTGTCGGTTCGTTTACCTTGCCGTCTATATTTTCTTTCAGATAATCGCTGACAGATTTGCCCTGTCCGGAGGCGGCCAGCTCAATCAGCTTGTCTTCTACCATTCCGTCCAACACGCTTCTCTTGATTTTGTATATTTCCTGATCCAACTTACCCAAATCATCACTTGCCGCCTTGTTCAATTCGCCCATTGTGATCTTGGTGTCTCCGATTTGGGCAACCACATCGTCTGAGTTCAGCGCCTTCGGGCCACTGTTGCAAGAGAGCGTAAATGCAAAACAGAGGGCGAGCAGTGTCGGGTAAATAATTTTCTTCATTGTAATCTCCTTTATGTTTGTCCGCCGTGTCCGCCAATACTATTAGATGTCGTAATATAATGCAAACTCAAACGGAACCGGGCGCAGACGGATCGGATTCAGCTCTCTTTGTGTCTTATACTCTATCCACATGTCGATCACATCCTGAGTGAACACATCTCCCTTGAGCAGGTATTCATGATCCGCCTTGAGTGCCTTCAATGCCTCCTCAAGCGAGCCGGGCGCCTTTGCTACGTTCTTCAGCTCTTCCGGCGATAGACCATAAATATCCTTATCAAGCGGAGGACCGGGATCGATCTGACGCTGAATTCCATCCAAGACCGCCATCATAACCGCGGAGAAGGCGAGATAGCCGTTGCAGGACGGATCCGGTGTTCTGAATTCAATCCTCTTTGCCTTAGGTGATGCAGAATACATCGGAAGTCTTATTGTGGCCGATCTGTTTCTGCTGGAATAAGCGAGGTTGATCGGTGCTTCAAAGCCGGGGACGAGTCTTTTATAAGAATTTGTCGTTGGGTTTGTGAAAGCGCAGAGAGAGCGGGCATGTTTCAAGATTCCGCCGATTCCCCAAAGGCCCATCTCAGACATTCCGCCGTAACGATCACCGGCAAAGAGGGGCTTATCTCCCTTCCAGATGCTGATGTGTGTGTGCATGCCACTGCCATTGTCGTTGAAGAGCGGTTTTGGCATAAATGTAGCCGTCTTATTATGATTCTTTGCGATATTTTTGATGATATATTTGAACCACATCAACTGGTCACCCATCTTGAGTAGCGGAGAGAATCTCATATCAATTTCTGCCTGACCTGCCGTTGCAACCTCGTGATGCTGACACTCCACATGAATCCCCATCCGTTCCATCATGAGTGCCATCTCGTTTCTGATGTCGTTTTGTGAGTCGGTAGGGGAGACGGGGAAATATCCTTCCTTGTAACGGGGCTTGTAACCCAAATTCGGAGATTCATTTTTTCCGGAGTTCCATTGGCCCTCTGACGAATCTATCTGATAAAATCCGCCATTAGCAGTCTGGTCATATTTTATATCATCAAATATAAAAAACTCTGCCTCAGGACCGATGAATGCTGTGTCGCCAATGCCGGTGGATTTGAGATAGCTTTCAGCTTTTTGCGCAATGTAACGAGCATCTCTTGAATATGATTGTTTTGTGATCGGGTCCGCAATGTTGCAGATCAGGCTGAGCGTTGCTTCCTTCGTAAAAGGATCCATTAGCGCTGTCGAAGGATCGGGGATGATCAGCATGTCAGAGGCATGAATCGGTTGAAACCCTCTAATTGAAGATCCGTCAAATCCAAAACCCTCTTCAAATGAGGATTCAGAAAGCTCCACTAGAGGCACTGAAAAATGTTGCCACACGCCGGGGAGATCCACGAACTTAAAATCAACCATCTTTGCGTTATTCTCTTTTGCCATCACTAATACATCTTTTGGTGTTTTTGTGTTCATGTCATCTCTCCTTGGTTATAAAGCCGAATCACCAGTCTCTTTTGTCCTGATTCTTACGGCTTCGTCTATTGTTGATATGAAAATTTTTCCGTCACCAATCCTTCCGGTGTGCGCCGCTTCTTGAATTGCTTCGATCACTTCGTGAACCTGATCATCTGATACCACGACCTCAATTTTTATCTTTGGAAGAAAATCGACAATATATTCCGCGCCGCGGTAAATTTCTGTGTGACCCTTTTGGCGGCCGAAACCTTTCACCTCTGTGATGGTCATTCCGGAGACACCGATGTCTGTCAGTGACTCTTTTACGTCGTCAAGTTTGAAGGGTTTAATGATGGTCTCAACCTTTTTCACTATGGGACGAGTCGTGTAGCACTAAGTTTCGCTAATGTCAAAATGATATTCAGCTGGCCTTGATGGGGTGACGGTATTTGCTCTCAGCCGCCTTCGGCCCCGGTTGGTCTTTAGGTTCGAGCTCAGCCGGCATGGGCATCTCGTGTCTTTTCAGGAAGTCGATCACAGAGGCCCGTTCGACACGTCTGTGTCCTCCGGGCGTGCGATAGCTCTTGATGAGCCCCTTTTTTGCCCAGTCGATGACCGTCGTTTGGTGAATATGGAGCAGGCTGGCCAGCTCCCCCGTTGTATATACATATTTTTCTGTCATAGTATTAATAAGAATTATAAGAATTCGATCTTTATATGTCAAGTGGAGAAAAAAATGAGACACCAGGGGTCTGACCCCTGGTGTCTCATTCGATGGTCGGGGCGATAGGATTTGAACCTACGACTCCTGCGTCCCGAACGCAGTGCTCTGGCCAGGCTGAGCTACGCCCCGATTACAAACTATTCTTTATATTTATAGGTAGCCGACGCTGTATCGGATTCCCAAAAGACGACCCTTCTTACAGGAAGGTCATTTCTTTTTGCAACATTAAAAATTTCACGTGCCATATTTTCAGCGGTAGGGTTCCAGTCACACAGAAACAGTTTTTCGCCCGCTTCTTTCAGTGGAGCAACTAGAGGATCGCTTTTATGAAGGAGCATCCCATGATCCCAATTTTCTCCAATCCATTTGCCGACCGTCTCTTTAATGGAATCAAAGTTTTTTAACATCCCAAGGTTGTCCAGCTCGTTACCCTGCAAAACAACTTCGATCTTTCCCGAGTGACCGTGGATCTTTCCGCATCTTCCGGTATCATTCAGAAGCCTATGGCCGTAACAGAATGGAAATATCTTTTTAATTTTGTACATGATTAAACGCTCTTTCCGCAATCTATAAAGATCGCCTGTCCCGTGATTGAGTTATTTTTTGTAAGCATCAGAATTGTATCTGTAATATCTTTAGTTTCAACCTGTCTTTTCAAGAGTGTTGCGTTGATTGCGTTTTGTAAATCCTTCTCGGCATCCTTATCCTTTTTTGAACCGTCTGCAAAATTTGGTTTTAAAACCGGACCCAGACAGATGCAGTTAACCAAAATATCTGGCGCCAGTTCTTTAGCCAGTCCCTTCGTCATTGAAATAACTCCGGCCTTGGAAATTCCATAAGGGATATATTTTGCGGCGGGGGAGAGGCCATAAGAATCCGCGATGTTAATAATCCGTCCGGTTCCGGATTTTTTCAGATGTGCCGCCGCATATTTTGAAAAGAAAAACGGCGCGCGCAGGTTTATGTCTAAAAACCTGTTCCATTCGTCTTCGCCCACACCTTCAAGCGGGGTTTCAGAAAAGACAGCCACATTGTTGATCAAAATGTCCAGTCCTCCCAGCGTTTCAACAGAATCTGAGACAATCCTTTCTATTTCGCCTACTTCTGCAACATTCCCCTTCACAAGAAATGCCCTTCCGCCGTTCATTTCTATCTCTGCGGCCAGAGACTTGGCATCACCTTCAGACCTGTTATAGTGCAGGGCGATAGACGCCCCCTCATTTGCAAAGGCCAAGGCTATATTTCTACCTATCCTCTTGGCCGCACCGGTGATTAGAACCCGTTTTGTCATAACAGTAACCGCCTATACCCCATTGAACCTATCTATCAATAGTAATCTCTCTCTGGACTACTTTTTTGAAGAGGAGTATAATTACCGTCAGTCAATTTATCAGCCTGTTTCGGACAGGCAAGGGGGGATGAAATATGAGTAACAAACGAATGATCTTGGTGGCTTTAATGATGGTGGGCATCATGAGTCTCTGGGGAGCGTGTGGAGGAAGTTCCTCTAATACAGACAGTGAAGACGGCACGGATGCCGGCGATGAGACGACAACAGAAACACCTGCGGTAACAATTGAATCAAATGAAGATGTGTTGGCTGGTCTTCCAAGTACGGATCCGACAAAGATGGACTATTCACTTCTAGCCGCAGATGCCTCGTTAAATAAAGGACTGAAGC
Organism: uncultured Pseudomonadota bacterium; assembly: GCA_964612405.1. GTDB lineage: Bacteria > UBA10199 > UBA10199 > 1-14-0-20-49-13 > CAZTCA01. The sequence continues at coordinate 251 of CAZTCA010000089.1, read as the reverse complement.
GGATTGGACTTCTTGACAAAGCAATTGGAGAAGATTCAAATACAAAGCTCAAGGTATCAGTCGGTGACGATTATGACATTAGTATATTCCAATATGTGTCCGGTGCGCAGATGGGTTATGCAAATGTGGCATATGATCCCACAGAGAATATGTTCACAACGACCGCGCTGTTCAGGAGTGACAATTGGGGAGATAACTATAACGGTCGGCAGAATCTGAACAGAAAAAATGGGGTTGATAAGTGGACTCAA
>CAZTCA010000088.1:0-5954 GCA_964612405.1 uncultured Pseudomonadota bacterium | reverse complement strand
CTCCCAAAAATGTGCGCCAATGAGATATGGAGGAAAAACTATCGCGGCGACTACGAAAAAAGTGGTGACGCCGTTGAAAAATTCTCCGAGGGAACCGTCTATAAAATCGAGAGATCTCTTTCGCCAGCGCATGATTGCCAGCGGCACGTATAAAAATATCACCGCAAAGATTGTTGCATAATATTTTCCGACGAAGGCGTTTGAATATTGAGAAACGTAAAGAATTCTGGTCACGGCGATGAGGGCCGCACTGGCAATTATGACCTCAAAAAAATATCTCATGATCTCTTTTCTGAAAGCCTTTTAAACACAACCCACATGATTATGCCGATAATAAGCGCTCCGGTCATCACAATCTGCCCGACAGATATAAGCCCGTCAAAATATACTCCGCGATCGACATCACCCCTGAAAAATTCAATAATAAAACGTGTAATGCCGTAATAGATCAGAAACGAAGCGCTGACCTGACCGTAGAATTTCCTGTGCTTGCGAATCGTCAAAAGAACAAAGAAGAGCACGATCGCATTCATCATGTTGAAGATCTGCGTCGGGTAGAGGTGTTGGAACCCGTGCTTAGAGAGATAGGCCGTTGATGCCGTATTTTTGAAAACGATATAGAGCCAGCCGTGTGTCTCTTTGCCATAACAACAGCCGGTCAGGAAACACCCGACCCTGACAAAGAACATAACCACAGGGACCGCATTCGCCAGAACGTCTAGATATTGGATGATGTTTAACTTTCTTATCCTGAGATAGACTAGACACGACCCTATAGATCCGATGAATGCGCCTAGAGAAACAAAACCGCCCTGCCAGAAATAGAAGACCCTTATCGGATATTTTATATAATAGTCAGGGGCTTCGACCAGTATATGAAAAATTCGCGCCCCGAGGATTGATGCGATAATGGCAATGATGCCCAGATCCAGAACAACAACCTCTTGCAGGCCTTCTCTCTTGGCAAATTTGGCCGCCGTCCAGGTTGCGGCAAGCGAGCCTATCATCACCATGAAGAAGAAGGCGGGGACGCCGGTGGAGCCTATGTAGAAGAGGAATGGTCTCATTTGGTGCGTTGGTGCGTTGGTGCGTTGGTGCATTCGTTTGTGTTAAACTTAAAAACACTGATCAATAATAATATCATCGCGATTGAAATTGCGAAGTCGGCAATGTTGAATGCCGGCCATTCAAGACGAAAACCCCAGAGAGAAGCGTTGCCGATATGAAATGACAAAAAGTCGGTGACTTCGCCGAGCCTTATCCTGTCAATCCCGTTGCCGAAGATACCGCCAACAACCAGTGCCAGCGCTACCGCCGTTAACCTTTCACTATCGGGAAGTTTCACAATCACCAGAGCAATCGCAACCAGCGCAACGACAGATATCACATAGAAAAACGGCTCTCTCCATGCCTCGCTCCATGAACCGGAGAAAATTCCAAAGGCCGCCCCTTTGTTTGTATAATGAACAATATCGAAAAAACTGGAGATCACGGCGGTTCGCTCACCAATGAACATTTTAGAATTAATCAGATATTTGGTCGCCTGATCAAGAATAATGATCAGCGGTGCCACGACCATCAAAAGTTTATATTTAAACTTCATTCTCCCCCTCTGATGTCATTGCGCCTGCCCGCCGACGTTTCAGTGGCGGGAGGCCTTAAGGCCGAAGCAATCTAGCGCTCTGGATTGCTTCACTTCGTTCGCAATGACCTTCAACCGACTACTCTGGCGCATCTTCCGCATATCTCTGGATGTTTCGGGTTACTACCAACATCTTCCAATAATTTCCAACAGCGTGCGCACTTTGTGCCAACCGCCTTAACGACACCGATCTTCAGATCCATAAAACCTTCCGCGGCGCCTGAATATTCCCCTGTTGCTTTACCAAACTCAACCTTAGAGACAATGAAGAGATCGGCCAGATCCGCGCCAAAGTCTTCAAGAAATGTCCTTATCTCCCCTTCGCACTCAAGCATCACGCATGCGCCAAGTGAGTTGCCGATCATTTTATCTTTTCTAGCACGCTCAAGGAGTTTTGAAACCTCACTCCTCACCATGATAAACTTCTCCCACTTTCTTGCAAGCTTATCATCGACATATTTCTTCTCAATCTCCGGAAATTGCGACAAAAGTGCCAGCTCCGCCATTCCTTTATACTTCGGCGAAAAGTTCCAGATATCCTCTGCCGTGAAACTCAATACCGGCGCCATCATGCGGGTGAGTGTATCCAGAATCTTCCAAAGAACGGTCTGTGCCGATCTTCTCAAAACTCCGTCAGTCTTCTCGCAATAGAGCCTATCTTTCAGGATATCCAGATAGAATGCGCTCATCGCGACGGTACAGAATTCATTCAATCCGTGATAGACAACGTGGAATTCATATTTTTCATAGGCCTGACGAAGTCTCTGGGTCAGTCTCTGCAAACGATGAAGCGCCCATTTATCAATCTCCGCCAGTTCAGAATCTTTCACCGCATTTTTTTCGGGGTTGAAATCGTGAAGGTTACTCAAGAGATATCTGCAAGTGTTCCTGATCTTGCGATAGGTCTCGGATGTCAGCTCCAACATATTGTTCGAAAAGCTGATATCTGTTGTGTAATCAACCGATGCAAGGAGCAGTCTTAAAATGTCCGCGCCATATTTTTTGATTACTTCTTCCGGCGCGATGACATTGCCCAGAGACTTGCTCATCTTTCTCTGCGATTCGTCCAGGATCAATCCGTGTGTCAGAACCGCTTTGTATGGCGCAGAGCCGCGATTGGCAATTGCAGTCAGGAGTGAAACCTGAAACCAGCCCCTGTGCTGGTCAACCGCCTCCAGATATAGATCGCACGGCCATCCGAGCGCGGGCCCCTCTTCAAGAACCGCCCGCTGACTGACCGATGAATCAAACCAGACATCCAAAATATCCGTGTGTTTTGTAAACTCGGCGGCACCGCACTTGCACTTAAATCCTTTTGGGAGAAATTTCTCAACTCCCCAGTCAAACCAGATATCCGCGCCGTGCTTTGTAACCTCTTCTTTGACCTTTGTTATAACTTTATAGTCAAGAACCGTCTCACCGCATTTTTTGCAATCAAGCGCCGGAATCGGAACACCCCAATAACGCTGACGTGAGAGGCACCAATCAGGCCTCGTCTCTACCATATTGTACATTCTGTCATGGCCCCACTTGGGAATCCATTGCGCGTTATCAATCTCTTTCAGCGCCTTTTGTCTCAGACTCTTGTGATCCACATTCAAAAACCATTGTTCGGTTGCGCGGAAGATTAAAGGTTGTTTACATCTCCAGCAGTGAGGATAGCTGTGGCTCACTTCGTGCGACAGTATCAGAGCGCCGGCATGGTTCAACATCTCAACAATAGTCTTGTTGGAATTGAAGATATTCTTGCCGATCAGCGAATCTATTTTTACCTCTTTAGTGAAATTCCCTCTGCCGTCCACAGGATTCAGGACCTCCAGGTTATATTTTTTACCAACCTCAAAGTCTTCTGCGCCATGGCCCGGAGCGGTATGCACACAACCGGTTCCTGTCTCCGCAGTGACGTGATCGCCCAAGATAATCACAGACTCACGGTCTATGAGCGGATGTTTTGTTTTGAGCCCTTCAAGTTCCGCCCCCTTCACTTTTGCCTTAATCTCAATATCACCTTCAATATTCCACGCCTCTTTGACGCCGTTGAGAAGTGATTCGGCAACAACAAGTGTCTTTCCGTAATAATCAAAACTGACATAATCAAAATCCGGATGCAGGGCAATTGCCAGATTTGCCGGAATTGTCCATGGCGTCGTGGTCCAGATAACGAAATAAACATCTTTTCCGAACGGCGATTCTCCATCGACTTTGAATTTTACATAAATTGAAGGAGATTTGTGATCATTATACTCCACCTCCGCCTCGGCAAGCGCTGTTGAACAAGTTGCACACCAATGGATTGGACGAAGTCCGCGATAGATATAACCATCCTTCACCAAATCTGCCAGCGCACCTAGAATGGATGCTTCATAAGAGGTGGACATCGTCATATATGGATTTTCCCAATCGCCAATGCATCCGAGCCTCTTGAAATCCTCTCTCTGGATATTGAAAAACTTGTTCGCATATTCGCGGCACTTGAGCCTGATATCCATGTGATTCGCTTCTTTGGCGGCCGCACCGCCCATATTCTTCAAGACCTGGTGCTCAATCGGCATTCCGTGGCAATCCCAGCCGGGAACGAACGGTGTTCTGAAACCCATCATGGCTCGCGACTTGACAACAACGTCTTTCAATATTTTGTTGAATGCCGTCCCGATATGGACGTGACCGTTTGCGTATGGAGGCCCGTCATGCAGGATGAAGGTCTTCGCCTTCTTCCTCTCATGCATCAATCTCTGATAGATTCCATCCCACTTTTTCAGGATGTCCGGCTCTCTTGTTGCCAATCCGGCCTTCATTGGAAAATCTGTCTTAGGTAAATTCAGCGTATCCTTATATTCCATCTTTTCTCTTTCCTTCCCTCTCTATTCTTCGACAACCCCTATGTTTGTCACCTTGATATATGAGCCTCGTAAATATTGCTGTATCTTCCTTAAAAGCTTCTTCTCCTCTTTACCGCTTGTCATCAGAGTCGCGGCCAGCGACTTTGCACATGAGACAATCTCCACATTCGATTTTGTCCTGTCACCTTCCGGGACGATCTTGAAGACCAATTTATAATACGCCCCGTTTACACCGTAATCTTTGCGACTGAATAGCGGTATATAGTGCGAATCTGCGGTCGACGCCCTCCAACCGGTCTCAACAATTCCGTCATCCAGATTCTCTTTTACGATTGAATAGCCGTTATTGCCCAACGCTTTGGTTATGGCATCATAAACATCGTTTGGATCTGCGTTGTATGTCTTGGAATAATTTCCAATCTCCCTCTCTTTTGCCTCAAAGAGGGGCTTGGCACATGAGGCCATAAAAAATAATACAAAAATTATAACAATTATGTTTCGAATTTCGAGTTTCGCCTGCCTGCCGGCGAGGCAGGAATTTCGTATTTGCCTCATATAACCTCCTGCCGCCTGCGATTATAGATCCAGAGGACAATCCCGGCTATCATCAAACATAGGCTTGTGACCTGCGCAACAGAAAATATATGTCCAAAAACAAATTCGCGTGTGCTGTCGGCTCTCAGGAATTCAACCAGAATCCTCACGATTCCGTATGCAATCATCCAGATGCTCATGAGCTGGCTGTTGAATTTTTTGTGATTTTTGTAGAGAATGAGGAAAGCGAAGATAAGCAACTCCCCTCCTGCCTCCATCAGCGGTGTCGCATAGAGCGAAATTCCTGCCGGTGCAAAAGATGAAGGATTGTAAGGATATATGATTGTATACCATGCCGAATGATCGACTGCACTCCCATGACAGCATCCGCTCATGAGACAGCCGAATCGGCCAAAGCCGTGGCCCAAGGCGATAGCCGGAGCGAAGATGTCCATATATTTCCACGCAGAGAGTTTATACTTTCTGACCCAGATAACCCCGGTGAAGATGCCTGCCAGCAGGCCACCGTGGAAGACGAGCCCGCCTCGCCAGATCTTGAAAAAGGCCAGCGGGTCGTGCAGGAGCGTTGACGGCTCTATCGTCAGGACATAAAAAGCGCGGGAACCGACGATTGCCGCAAGTATGATCCAGAAGAAGAGATCTAGGACCATATCGCCATTTTCTCCCAGGCGTTTTGCCTCATAGTAGATATAGGCCATTGCGACTATGAAGGCGGTTGTGACAAAAGCGCCATAAGTGGTTATGGTCAGCCCCCCGAAGATCGGTATTTCGAATAATATTGGATACATAGGGGGGATTCTAGAGAAGTGAGCCCCATATGTAAAGGGCAAAATGCCAGCGGTTTTTAGATAACCTTTTTCCTCAAGGTCTTCTTTTCAGACTGTTTACGTTTGTTTTCTAGGATCTTCTCTTTGGCG
>CAZTCA010000087.1:0-5169 GCA_964612405.1 uncultured Pseudomonadota bacterium | reverse complement strand
CCCCGTAGTTTTTACTACGGGGCCTTTCTTTTATGTTGCGACAAGGGCTTAACGACAAACAGCGTCTTGGTTTCTTAAGACGCTGTTTGGGAGGAGGGGTGAGGGCGACTGGCTTTGCCAGCGACCGAGGGGAGGAGACCGCTCCTCCCCTATATAATAACCAAGCCCTTCTGCGCCGATGGTACTGCAGGTTATCATCTGTGGGAGAGTAGGACGTTGCCGGATTTGATTTAAGGCCCCGTAGTTTTTACTACGGGGCCTTTCTTTTATGTTGCGACAAGGGCTTAACGATATTTCTGCAACAGTAGAATTTGATGTGGCAGCTGTGCAGAGGGAAAAACGGAGATTTGAGAATTGTCAACGACGGGGTGATGGGGTGCTGTGTCGCAATCTTGATTAGGCATAAGACATTTGAAATTTAACAACCCCAGCATGTTAATTCATGCGGGGTTTTTCTTTATCAAATAGGTTTATTTGCGTTTATCGGCAATACGGGTGGCGCGGATGCCTTCGAGCACGGTGCCACTGGCGCCGCGCGCAGAAGGCGTAGCGACAGGACCCGTGGTGCCGATGAAGGTCCCGCTTCGCAAACCAATTATTTAGTATCAATTCAGCTGAAAATCGTTTAGAAGCCCTTCCTTATAATATAATTAAAGAGACATTGGTATGATGAAGCGGGTGACGCGGGTGGTCTTCGAGCATGTTGCCACTGGCAACACGCGCAGAAGACCCGAGCGGCTTAGACCCACTTCCTGTGATAGAAGAATAATATGGAAATTGGAATCATAGGATTGCCGCAAAGCGGAAAGAGTACACTTTTTCAGATCATGACCGGCGTGAACAGCCGCGAGATCTTCGGGGAGCAGTTTGTCAAAGGCGTTGCGAAGGTGCCGGATGCAAGATTTGATAAACTCGCCCTGATATTCAAACCCAAGAAAGTTTCACCGGCCACAGTCCCGTTTACGGATATCAGCATATCCGGCAAAGACGCGTGGGATAAAGCTCGGCAGGGTCTTGCCACCGCAGACGGTCTGATCCACGTTATTGAGGCCTTTGATAGTTCAGATGCGGGAGAACTTGTAAAACGTTACCGCCAACTCTCAGATGAGCTGATTTTTGCCGATCTGATTGTTGTTGAAAACAGACTTGAACGTCTTTCAAAGATCGGCAATCAATCCAAGCGTCCGGAGGACCTGATTCATTCAAAAATCCTTCCGAAGATAAAAGAGACGCTGGAAAACGGAAGGCCGCTTCGTGAGATGGAGTTCAATCCTGAAGAAAAAAATGCCCTGAGAGGTTTTACTTTCTGGACCATAAAACCGGAGTTGGTTGTTCTCAATACAGCAGAGGGTTCGGCAGATGCGGCGGAGGAATTTAAAAAACTTGCAAACATTTCCGCTCCTGTTGTCTCAATCTGCTGTCAGATTGAATTAGAGATTTCCGCACTTCCAAAAGATGAGAGGGGCGAATTCCTCTCTTCGCTCGGGATTGAAACGCCTGCATTCGAGAAGGTTATCCAGACCGCGTTTTCTCTGATCGGTCAGATGTCATATTTTACCGTTGGAGAGGACGAAGTGAAGGCCTGGGTTGTTCCAATCGGTTCCACAGCGCCCAAGGCGGCCGCGGCCATTCACAAAGACTTCGAACGCGGTTTTATCAAGGCCGAAGTTGTCAGCTATAAAGATTTTATCGATTGCGGCGAAACTCTCGTCAACGCCAAATCTAAAGGGAAACAAAGACTTGAGGGAAAAGAATACATCGTAGCCGACGGTGATATAATCAATTTCAGATTCAATGTTTAGTCAGTCCCCAGTCAACTAATGAAAATTTATTAGACATTCTTTGGTCTTATGTTATAAGACGCGGAGTTTTTCCAACCTAAAATAAGGAGATACTATGGGCCTTTCTGAAGCAAGATTCAATGATATCGCAAAATCACTGCAGTTAAATGTCAGATGGGAAGATAAGAATACGGACGGAAAAAGAGATCCGGGCGAATTGACTGTGGGCAAGGGTGAGGATGCGGCGACCGAGGCAAAAAAGGTGGAGGATCGCGCGGCAAAATTAGACGAGCAAGCAAGTTCATTTATAACAAGCGGTGTCTCTAAGTTTAAACAAAGAAGTCAATCATTTATTCTGGGTAACCCTGTTCTGGCTCAAGAGATAATGAATGTCGTAAAGGCGCATGGAGATAGTCAAAAGCCTATCGAAACACTCTCTCCCATGAACGGTGTATCGACAGAGTCAAAGACAAGGATTTTGAGTGGCTTGAATTTCGACGGAGATTCCCATCCCGATTTTCTGCTGGTTCAATCCTTTGAGATTTTTGTTGCGCCCAGCGAGGAGGATAAACGTGAGACGGTGGCTTTCCTGGCAGTGGTTTCAGGCGCTGCGGTTTCCGACAGAAGTGGGCTACCAACGAGCGATATGATAAAGGCTGCAAAGCTTTTGGCGATTTCATCTTGTGCCGGAAGCGGTAATCCGATCAGGAGTGTCGTTGTGCAAAAGGGGACAGAACCGAATGTGGATTTGGTAAAATATCAGGCCTTTGATCCTTCAACTCAATCCTTTGTGAGTAAAGATGTTGATCTTGCCGGTGGTTCCCCTGTCTCTTCCGCAGACATATATAATTCGCTTTTTAAAATCAGTGCATATTTCGAGGATACAACAGGATACCTTAGTAGTGCGTTGTTGGCCCAGCGCAGCAAGGGGGAAGATGCAGAGAATATTAAAAAGAAGGCTGTGGCGGCTCTTTACAACAGGCTCTCATTTGCATTCGGTGAGCTCGAAAGACGTTATAATACTTTAAAAGTAAGGGGGGGTGTGGATGTTATAGACGGTGTCAACCTTACTTTTGCAAGGGTTTTGATAGAAGAATCAAGAAAAAGTCTTCTTTTGAGTGAGGAAGACAAGAACAGAGAGGGCGAAATAATCGCTAGGTCCCAAAAAGTCTTTGGTGCTGAGCGAGACAAGTTTCAATGGAATGGTAAAACAATGAGTAGGAGTATGTTCTATAATAAACTGGCCACGATAGAAGACCCGAAAGAGCGTGAAGCTCTGGCAGCCGCTTATTCTGTATCGACAATTGCCGCATCAAAGCAAGACGGCGGATTATTAAGTGCCATAGATAAACTCAATGAAATTGCGCAGCGTTATGGCTATCAGAATTACGCCGATTTCTCACTTAAGGTTAATTACGGTACCGATGAAGTGTCATTCAGAAAATCGATTGATCAAGTGAGCGCAAAGGACGGAGAAAAGTTAGATGCATTTTTGAACGAGCTAAAGTCAGCGAATAATGGTCAGCCGGTGCATGGATGGGATGTGGGTTATCTCACAAACAAACTGATTATGGCCAGAACAGGCCTTGAAGCTTTGCCAACCATTCCTGCTGCAAAAGCATTGGAAATCATCAAGAGATATTATGCCGATATAGGTATTGATCTGGATAAGCCACCTTATGCCGGCAATATCTTCTATGATATAAAAGCAAGGCAGGACAAATATCCCAATGCGGCCACCGAAGGGATTGTAGATGGAAGCAAGGCTTGGTACACCGGCCAGGTGGACCCGACCAAGGAGCTCTCCTTGCAGGATTTCGATACAATGTTGCATGAACTTGGGCATGCAATTCAATTTATCACTGGATCCGGAGAGGTCGCGGGAGGCAATTATCTAATGAATTCGACTAACTCGCAAACGGTGGCATTTGCCGAGGGATATGCAATGAGCAATCAATATCTCGTCTACACTCAAGGCTTTATGGATAGATATTTTGCCGATCTTCCGCAGTTCAAGGATCCGAAGCTAAGAGAGGTGATTGGAAATGTGAAGGGAGGTTGGACCGTATATGATCGGATGAAAGTAATGGTTCGTGCGCTCCAAGAGATGGAAATGTATCATACCAAAGGGAAGGATGGTCGTTACAGAAGCTTTGAGGAGAGAGTGTCAGCGATTGCGGAGATGCCAAAACATTACTTACATGTTGAGACAACTCCAGATAAATTAGACTTCTGGTCGATACCACACCCGCATGGCATCAATCTATATTACAGCAACTATTCAGCTGGTCGAGAGACGGCCGAGATTGTTGGCGAAGATTATATCAATGCAATAAATGGAGAAGGCCCAATTGAAAACAGTGCCGCCATGGCATTGGAAGTCTTTAAACAGGGGGTCAAGCTAAGAACTCAAGCCGACATCAGGGCCTTTGTTGAGAAAAGACGTGCTGAAAAAGCGGCGACTCCAGAGAAATAAATTTCTGATTGACAGAATTGGTCACAGCGTGCAATTAAACGCGTCCTACAGGGCATTTCAACAAAGGAGGCTTATATGCCAGCAAAAGAGATCCTGGTAGTAACATCGAAAGTGAAAGAGTACATCAAGTCAAAAGGTTGCATGACAAGCGCAGAGTCGATTCCGGCATTGTCGGAAGAGCTCGCAAAACTGATCGACAAGGCAATCAGCAGGACAAAAGAGAATGGCCGCCAGACAGTGAAGCCGCAAGACCTATAAGACGGTGGTTAGTGATTCGTGATTAGTGGTTAGTATATATTTAAAAGCCGGGGCATTTTTCAATGCTCCGGTTTTTTAATAATGGAGATTATAAGGATTTAAAGATCAACCGATTAGAGGATTAACCGATTAAGGGAGCTTACTCACCATCTTCACTATCTGCAGTAGATTGTCCTGTATCTCATCGTTTATCTCTTTTGATATAAGATTAAAGGATTGAGTGATCTCTAGGAGCCTGTCTGGAAATGACACTTTCTGTCATTGCGAGGAGCAAAGCGACGAAGCAATCTAGTGTAACTAATTGATTTCACTGGATCGCCACGTCGGCCTTCGGCCTCCTCGCGATGACAAGTCGAATTTCCCGACAGGCTCCTAGGATAGAATACAGATACAGAAACCAGCCAACAGAACCAGATTTAAGAGCACAGAGGGCATACAATTGCCTAGTCATTGCAAGCTTGCCCCGCTTTGCGGGGCGAGCTCGGCAATCTAGTGCATGCAACTGAATCCACTGGATCGCCGCGTCCTTCGGACTCGCGATGACATTCTTCATTGATGTTAATACATCCCCTAATCCTCTAATCGCCTAATTCACTAATCTCTTAATTGTAGTACTCTTCTTATATCTGAATCTGTATCTTCTGAGATCTGTAA
>CAZTCA010000086.1:0-6683 GCA_964612405.1 uncultured Pseudomonadota bacterium | reverse complement strand
CACGTCTTTAACATCCCACGTCTTTCTTGCATGAAAACCGAATGCAAAAGTGCGCAGGCGGTAAACCAAGGAAGAATTCCTGCGTTTTCGACGGGATCCCATGCCCAAAAACCACCCCAACCCAGTTCAACGTATGCCCACATAGCACCCAAAAAATTTCCAACCGTCAAAAATAGCCAAGAAACGATCACCCACATTCTGATAGTGGATATATCTTCCCATAAATCATATGAACGATTCAAAAGACCTGCTAAGACATATGCAAATGGAATTGTGAAACCGACATATCCAACATAAAGAGCCGGCGGATGAATGAGCATATAAAAATTCTGTAAAAGAGGATTCAATCCCCTTCCGTCTGGAGGTGAAGAGAGAGTCTCTACAAATGGATTTGCTTCGAAAACAATTGTAATTAGGAAAAAAGCAACAACAAGCTGGAGAATCACATTCACCAATGCAAAATTTTCTTTCTTATTTGTCAAAGCAACAATGCTTCCGCAAATTGTCAATAACCATGCCCAAAAAAGAAGAGAACCGTCGAGGCCTGCCCATATGCCCGAAAGTTTATATAAAAACGGAAGCGCTATGCTTGAATATGAATAGACATATTCAATATTAAAACGGTCGGCAACAAATGCAAAAATAAGCATAATAGAAGATATGCTAACGAGCAGTGTTGCAAAGTGAGCCGAACCTCTTGCCTTTGAAACTAATTTATCATTTTTTGCGGCAAAGATGGAAATGCAAATACTATAAACCACCGCTGGCAAAGCCAGAGACAATGCTAGGTTCCCTAATATCATATTTTTCTCATTTTGCTTCGTATTTGGAAGCGCATTTTGTGATTACCTCTTTTGCCTCGAAGATATTATCAATATATTTCCCGTTTACAACAACATCTGCACCGGCACGAAAGGTGTTTGGGACCATCCCCTTATAATGAACAGATAAAGATCCCGCTTCATCTGCAATATTAAAATTGTGATCAAGCCCGTTGACGAGAATCGAACCTTCTTCAATAGTTCCTGAAATTTTCACAGCAATATCATTGAGCTCAACTTGCTTCGAAATAAATTCAGTCGGCGTCAAAGCAAACTGAAAGGTTTCTTTAAAGCTGGTCCAGATAAGATAGAAAAACGCACTACCAATAATAACAAGGCCAATAATGTATTTCCATCTTCTATTCATATATTTGATTAATCATCTTCAACGCTACCGTCATGACATGAAGCGCACGTTGGACCATCAGACCCATTATCCCCGTGACATGTTGAACAGGATGACAAGCCCTCACTCTCAACCTCAGCCCTGACAGCTTCCATATCATAACCTTGCTCGGACGTGCTTATGTGAATGTTGGTCAAAACGTGGCACGAAGTACAGTCTGTCTTCCCCCAACCATGCTTGTGTTCATGAGCACTCAGCGCCAGTCCGAATGGAGAGGACATCAGATCTCCATAATCTTCGCCGGATGTCACTTCACTCCCGCATGAAGCAGTTAGTAATAGACATAAAGTAGTCATAACGACTACCAACGCACTAACGTACCAACGTACTAACGTACTAACCATTATCTTCCTCTCGAGCTTGTGTGACAACTCGTACAATATACCAACGCGTGGCATTTATCACATTTTTTCGGATTCGCACGAGCCTCTATAGAATGAAAATATCTAAAATTTCTTTTATGAACATTTTGCTGAATGCTATCACTCTGATTATGACACTTAATACAGAAACGATCGTTATGACAACTGTTACATGTTTCCTTGGCTATCTTCGCTTTTGTTCTGTGTCTTTCGGCCCAGTTAACTTTGTGATCGGCTGGCTTAACCGGCCATTTTTCGTGACACCTTGAGCAATCTTTAGAGGCATAATCTAATAATTTAGAATCCTTGTGACAATCGTGACATCCCTCTTTTCTCATCCCCTTCCACTCATACTGATAATCGATATGGCAAGTTTCGCACGGAATATCGCTCGGCGTAAAAAAGCTATCCGTGTGCATTTGATGATCCCAGATCTTTATCGGATGCACCTTCTTTTTTGCATACACCGATCCGGACATAATGAGAATTAGTATAACTATTAAAAGTTTTTTCATATTTTATGATCCAACCTGTAAGAAATTACTCCATTAAATCTCCACTCATTTGAGAATATATTATTTCTTAAGTACTCACCGCCCGCAGATAACACCAAATCTTTCACAACTTCAACGTCAGTCATCAATAAAACACTTATGGCAGTATCATTGTCATTAGTCACCTTAGAATATTTTGCATACCCGGCTCCCAATTCTATCCCCCAGATGTCAAACGGCTGTTCGTGTATGTAACCATATATATCATGCGCGCGTCCGCCAAAGCTGTCATAGAATGTATACGTCGCGCCAAGATCCATCCTTGCCGGCGATATTGTCATGCCGAAACCACTATCTACCAGGTGGGCATTTTCATCCAGAGGGGATTGAACCTTCAGCCTCTGAAAACCATAGCCGACATTGAAAACCAGGTCTTTCACCCCTTTTGAATCTTCCACGGCGGTGATCGCAAGTCCTGTTCTTGCCTGATAGAACATGTCCGACCCATAAAGTCCAAAAATCGTAGTGCGCTGTCTGGCTCTGTTTGTATCAAAATACCCACCTTCAATGTTCCAATAGACTCTTTGATGAGGCTCTAGACTGAAACCCAAAAGACCAGTTTCAAAAGCATTGCCGGCGGTATCATATTCAATATCTGTGTAAAGCGTCGGTTTTGCTTTTGCGCTAAATTGCTTATAACTAGAAAGTCCGACCAGAATTGTATCGTCCTCTTTCCAATTGGCATCATCAATGTCTAGAGTGTCATAAACCAAAGACAGCTTCATGTAATAATTCTTAAAACCTTGAAGCTCTGCCGTTATTCCGCTCACCAATCCGATTTCACCATGAAAGTCTCCCGTTTCAATATATCTCGGAATGCCACTGAAGAGGCCAATGAGAATTGGCCAATCGTCTTCACCGAATGTCATTGAGAGACCGTCCATGAGATATGTATGGAAACCTGGGCTGATAAACTGCCGACCGGCTGAAAAATCGAACCAGCCGCCGATATTATTCATTCGGAAGACCGTCTGATAGAGGTCAAACTCGTCATGCTCTATATTAAAGACACGGTTATTTCTCAAAGAGACATCAAAACTACCATTATAAGGAAGATCTGCCATTCCGGCATCGAAATATGTGTCGAATGGAACCTCGCGCTCGGCTGTGACATTTTCACGCACCTGTGTCTGCAAACGCGTATCCAAATAGAAAGTAGCAGCGCTGGACGTCACCGGAATTAATAGGAAAATGATAAAAATTAGCCTCTTCATTGGTCTTATAATAGGTAACAGAAAGCGGAAGGCATTTCAATTAGTATTTGCATTTTATGGGCCTGAGAATTAGTGGGCCATATACATTTTGCCCACACAATTAAACGAAGGTTTTTATGAGATAATGAAATTGACACGGGAAATGTTTTAACTTATAAGACCGTAACTCAAAACAAAGGGGAGGATAAAAATGAAAAAGGTAACTCTAGGGATCGCGATTTTGTTGTTTGCCGGTTGGCTGCTCTATCCGGCCGCAGGAATGACAACTGCTGACTTCTCGAAGAAGGAGGGGGTCCCCTGCACCAAATGCCACGTGAAGCCGATGAAGGGTGATGAAAACCTGAATGCCGTCGGAAAGTGCTATAAGGAGAAGAAGGACCTTGCGGCATGCGGCGGAAAGTAATATTAGAAGTACTTTAATTAATCAGTGCTGTCAGAAAACCCCCTCTTGAAAGAGAGGGGGTTTTAGTATATAGACGGAGTGGCAATGAAAATTCCTTTACATCGCAGGGCATGTCTGTTTTTGGGTGTCGCCCTGTTCTCTGCCCTGTCTTTTACCTCTCTCTCAAGCGCCTCTTCTCCGGAAGATTGTTTGATGTGCCACTCGGAAAAGACGTTTTCTACCCAGCGCAAAGGGGTTGATTTCTCCTTATATATTAATGGAACAGAGTTTTCGCAATCCATACATTCAGAAATTACATGTATAGGTTGTCACACCGATGCGGTCTTGGAAAATTATTCACACCCATCCCCCCTCAATCCTGTAAATTGTGCCAACTGCCATGAAGAGAAACAGAAAAGGTTTGATCTTAGCATCCACGGCAAAGTATTGAAAAAAGGGGCCCCATACGCACCAAGCTGTATAAGTTGTCATGGAAAACACAACATATTAAAGAGGGACAATCCAAATTCTCCATCGTTTAAACTGAATATACCCCTTCTGTGTGGAAGATGTCACAGAGAAGACGCGCCGGTATCACGATACTACGACATCTCTCAGAAGAACATAATAGAGCACTACAGTCAGAGTATTCACGGAGAGGGACTTCTCAAAAAAGGACTCCTCGCCACGGCGACATGCAACAACTGCCACAGATCTCACATGATCCTCCCTCACACCGATCCTGAATCGAGCACCAACACAAGTAATATAGGCAAAACCTGCTCCACATGCCACACAATGATCGAACAGGTTCATAAGAAGGTTATTCGTGGTGAGTTGTGGAGGGAGAAGCCCGGCCTTATGCCGGCATGCACCGATTGTCACTCCCCGCACGAGATAAGAAAGAAAGAAGTAGCGGAAGGGATGTCTGACGACGGCTGTCTGAAATGTCATAAGGACAGCAAGCCTATAGTCTCTGAAGATGATCTTGATCATTCTGTTCATGATAAAATTCCATGCGTAAGATGTCACTCAGATGTAACACCAAAACACGAAAGACCGTGTGACACAGCGGGTCGTGTCGATTGTTCAAACTGTCACGCACAACAGTTCGAGGCATTCTCTGAAAGCACGCACGGTCAACTCTACTCCAAAAAAGATCCAGCTGCGCCATATTGCACCGATTGCCATGGAGATCACAAAATTTTATCCAAGAACGAAGCCGACTCCCCTACTTCCAGGATGAAGATACCTGTGCTCTGCGCGCAATGCCACGGAGAGGGGAAAAAACAGAAGGATGTTGTCACGCCTTACCTTGCAGGCACTCACGGCAAGGGTTTGATGGAGAAGGGGCTGATATCCGCGGCAGTTTGCACAGATTGTCACACCACACACAACGAATTGCCGGCATCCAATCCGCAATCCTCTATCAATCCTGCAAATTTAACATTGACCTGTGCGGAGTGTCACCGTGGTATCTATCAAAAATTCTCATTGAGCATCCATAGCCCAATTATTACAAAAACCGATAAAAGATTGCCGTCGTGTTCTGACTGCCACATGTCACACGACATACAGCGAACAGATCAAGATAGTTTTATGCAGCAGATAGGCCACCAATGTGGCAACTGCCATGAAGATGTGGCAAAGACATATTTTGAAACATATCATGGAAAGGCCTACCTCTTGGGACACTCAGAAGCGGCAAAGTGTTCTGATTGCCACGGTTCGCACGATATTTTAAAGCCGAGCGATCCAAATTCGCACCTGAGTCGTAACAACGTTGTCAATACGTGTAAAAAATGTCACCCGGGTTCTAACCGCAAGTTTACCGGATATCTAACGCATGCAACGCACCATAACCGCATTAAATATCCGATACTCTTCTTCACGTTCTGGGGAATGGCTCTGCTTCTAGTCGGTACGTTTGCATTCTTCGGTGTCCACACTATGCTGTGGCTACCCAAGTCTCTCAAACGCTTAAAAGAGAAGCGTGAGACGCACGTCTCTGAAGAACCCAAACAGTTCGTCCGCTTTAAGTTGAGAGAGCGCCTACTACATCTTTCGGTCATAATAAGCTTCCTCGGTCTGGCCATAACCGGCATGGTGCTGAAGTTTGCGCAGATGCCGTGGGCGGAATTCATCTCCAATTTGATTGGCGGAATCAAGGTGGCCGGGATCATCCACCGTATATGCGCAGTTATAACGTTTGGCTATTTTACAACACACCTCTATACATTATATAAATATAAGAAGGATAATAAACTAACGTTTTGGCAGCTCATCTTCCACAAGAACTCACTCGTCCCAAATTTGCGGGATGCAGTTGAGTTTTGGCAAACCACAAAGTGGTTCTTTGGACGCGGACCTCGCCCGCAATACGGAAGGTGGACATATTGGGAAAAGTTTGATTACTTCGCGGTCTTCTGGGGAGTAGCAATCATCGGTTGCACAGGTTTGGTGCTCTGGTTTCCCGAGCTCTTCACAAAGTTCCTACCGGGATGGATAATTAACGTTGCAACTATTATTCATAGTGACGAGGCGCTATTGGCGGTTGGATTTATTTTCACGATCCACTTCTTTAATACACATCTAAGGCCCGAGGCCTTCCCGATGGATCCGGCGATATTTACCGGTCGCGTGTCAATCTCAGAGCTGAAACACGATAGGCCCAGAGAATATGAAGAAGTAATCGAATCGGGCGAGCTCGAACAAAATCTCGTTAAGCCGATATCCAAATGGAAGCTAAGACTTGCATATATCTTCGGACTGACATGTCTTACTGCCGGCGTTTCGCTCATCGTTCTAATAATATACTCTATGCTGTTTGGATATAAATAGGGATTTCAAGATAAGCGGGCGTAATTCCCGATTCGGCATGGTTTTTGTGAAGCAAAAATCATAGGCCGAATCGAGGACCCTGAGAGGAGCGAAGGGTCTCCTA
>CAZTCA010000085.1:0-7063 GCA_964612405.1 uncultured Pseudomonadota bacterium | reverse complement strand
CCGATCGCATTTGCACGGGTACCAACCAGTGCGGGTTTCAATCCGAGAGGTCAAGGCTTGACAGTGGTCAGGATTGATCTGGCCACGGTATCATAAAAAAGGGGACATGTATAAAGTACATGTCCCCATTATTGTATGCATGAGATTGCCGCGCCCCTTCGGGGTTCGCAATGACAATCTACTCAACTCCAACCAATTCAACTTCAAATGTAAGTGTTTTTCCGGCTAATGGATGATTCATATCCAGAGTAACTTCCTTATCATCCAACGCGACTATCATGGCCTGAAATTTTTGTCCCTGCGATTCGCCTGTGATAACGCCGCCGACCTGCATATTATCTACATCTTTGAAGGCGGTTCTGGGGACTTTGTGCACGGCCGCCGGATCTCTCTGGCCGTAACCCTCTTCGGGTGTAACGGTGACCGTCTTTTTGTCACCCACCTTCATGTTTTTGATCTCTTTTTCAAGGCCGGGGATAATCATCATACTACCCTGTGTGTAGGTTAGTGGGTCTTTTCCTGCAGATGAATCGACCACCTGACCGTCGACTGTCAGTGTATAGTGTATGCCGACCTTCTTACCGTCTTCGATTGCCATGCCACATCCTTTGTGGTTGAGAAAAAATGCAGCAGCGCTGGCGCACACTACTACAAGGATGGATAGGATAATTATGTATTTTTTTGACATTTGTCTCTCTTTTCTATGTGCACTGGATTGCTTCGGTCGCTTTGCTCCCTCGCAATGACAGGCTAATCATATTTCAACTCCGCCATATGTTTGTATAACTTATAACGTGCCTTAGCGTTCTTTTGTGCTTCAACCAAGAGCTTTTCTGCCTGTGCAGGATTTGCCTTCTGCAAAATCCTGAATCTATTTTCACTCGACATAAAATCAGAGAGCGGAATTGAAGGTTCTTTGCTGTCAATCTGCAGAGGATTCTTCCCTTCGGCCTTGAGAGCAGGGTTGTATCTATAAAGAATAGTGTGTCCTGATTTCACCTCTTTATCCTGCTCGCCGATTCCTTTTGTCATGTTTATTCCATGAGCGATACAGTGTGAAACCGCAAGGATAATGGACGGCCCGTCATATGCCTCTGCTTCAATGAACGCCTTGATCACCTGTGATGGATTCGACATCGAGACTTGAGCAACATATATATAACCATAGCTCATTGAGATGAGACCCATATCTTTTTTGCCGATCGGTTTTCCGCCTGCGGCAAACTTTGCAACTGCACCCATCGGTGTCGATTTGGATGCCTGACCGCCGGTGTTTGAATAGACCTCGGTGTCGAGCACCAAAATATTCACGTTTCTTCCTGTGGCGAGGACGTGGTCTAGTCCGCCATAACCGATATCATATGCCCAGCCGTCGCCGCCGATTCCCCAGACGCTCTTCTTCACAAAATAGTCGATGATGGTCAGGAGCTCGCGCGCTGTTTCATCATTTGCGTCCTGCAGGAGTGGACGAACCTTATCTATCTTGGCGCGAAGTTCTGCGATCTTTTCATTGGTCGATTGATCCGCTGTCTTGATATCCTTCAAAAGGTTCTTTGTTTCGTCTGAATATTTTCCGGCTATTATTTTATCTGCCAACTCCTGAGCATATTCGGTGTGTTTATCAACTGTAAGCCTCATGCCGAACGCCATCTCTGCATTATCTTCAAAGAGGGAGTTAGACCACGTTGGCCCGCGTCCATTTTTGTCTACACAATATGGTGTCGTCGGAAGATTTCCACTATAGATCGATGAACACCCCGTTGCGTTTGATGCAATTAATCTGTCGCCAAAGAGTGTGGTGAGTAACTTTATATAAGCCGTTTCGCCACAACCCGCACAAGCTCCGGAATATTCGAAGAGGGGACGTGCATATTGCAATCCCTTCATATTTGCCTGCACGAATTTGTGATCCGGATCAGGGATGCTGTCTAAGAAGAATTTATAATTCTCTCGCTCGGTCTCGCGCAGTGATGTTTGAGGTGTCATCTTGATTGCCTCTTTATCCTTCATCGGGCAATTCTCAACACACGTTCCGCAACCGGTACAATCTTCCGGCGCCACCTGAAGTGTATAAACATAATCCTCCATCCCCTTTGGCGGACGCGGTGCAGTCGATTTGAATGTCTTCGGCGCATCTTTCAACAAGTCTTTCTTGTATATCTTCGCCCTGATTGCCGCATGTGGGCAGACAAGTGAACACTTTCCGCACTGAATACATGTGTCGGAATTCCACACAGGGATGTTGATTGCGATATTCCTCTTTTCATACTGCGTTGTTGCAACAGGCCATGTGCCGTCATCCGGAAGCTCAGAAACCTTCACACATTCGCCCTCGGCGCGCATCATCTTTGCCGTTGTGTTCTTCACAAACGCTGGCGCATCTTCAGGGACTGTCGGAACATCTTTCGGGCCGGTGATCTTGTTCGGATATTTCACCTCTTCAAAAGCGCCTGCTCCCTGATCGACCGCGGTGTTATTCATTGTAACAATCTTTTCGCCTTTTTTGCCGTATGTCTTCTTGATTGCATCTTTGATCGCTGTGATTGCCACATTATCATCTATCACTTTGGATATTTTGAAGAACGCGGTCTGCATGATGACGTTGATTCTTTCACCAAGACCGATATCGTTTGCAATCTTGATTGCGTCGATCACATAAAGTTTCAGCTTCTTGTCGATTATCTGTTTCTGCACGGTTGCCGGAATTTTGTCCCATACCTCATCTTTGTTATACATAGAGGTGAGGAGGAATGTCCCGCCTTCAATAACATTTCTTAACATGTCATATTTTTCCAGGAACGAGAAGTTGTGGCACGCAAGAAAGTTTGCACGACTCACAAGATATGGCTTCATGATCTTATTTTTGCCAAAGCGCAGGTGAGAGACGGTGATTGCTCCGGCCTTTTTTGAGTCATAAACAAAATAACCTTGTGCATAGTTATCTGTTTTGCCGCCGATTATCTTGATTGAGTTCTTGTTGGCGCCGACCGTTCCGTCTGATCCCAGACCATAGAACATTGCCTGATAGATCCCTTCATCTATGTTGAAGTTTGAATCATAATCCAGGCTTGCACCTGTTACATCGTCCTTTGGTCCGACTGCAAAATGATTCTTTGGCTTATCTTCTTTTAAATCATCAAACACTGCCTTCACCATGCCCGGCGTAAATTCAGCAGAACCCATGCCATAGCGGCCGCCGACGATCTTTGGATAGCCCTTGAAGTTCAGAAGTCCGTTCTGCATTGCTTCGCCGACCGCGGTTCTTACATCTTCATAGAGCGGTTCACCGATTGCACCGGGTTCCTTCACGCGATCCAACACAGCCATTGCCTTGACGGTTGGTGGAACGACTTTTGAGAATGCGGCGATATCGAACGGGCGGAAGAGGCGAACTTTGATGACTCCCAGCTTTTCACCTTTCTTGTTTAAATATTCAACTGTCTCCTGAGCGGTCTCTCCGCCGGAGCCGAGGATAACAATGATTCTATCCGCATCTTTTGCTCCGACATAATCAAATAGGTTATATTGTCTGCCAGTGATTTTTGCGAATTTATCCATCTGCTTTTTAACGATCCCAGCGCATTCTTGATAATATTTATTTGCCGCTTCTCTGCCTGCGAAAAAGACGTCCGGATTTTGAGATGTTCCTCTGATTGTTGGTTTGTCCGGCGAGAGCTTGCGGGAACGATGAGCATGAATCAGTTTTTCATCCATCATCTGCTTCATGTCATCAAAAGTGAGCTCCTCGACCTTCTGGATCTCGTGAGAGATTCTGAATCCCTCAAAGAAGTGGAGGAACGGGACGCGCGATTCAAGCGTTGCCGCCTGAGAGATTAACGCAAAGTCCATTGCCTCTTGAATACTTGCAGATGACAATTGTCCCCAGCCTGTCACGCGTGCCGCCATGACATCTGAATGATCGCCAAAGATCGAAAGTGCGTGCGTTGCAATTGCGCGCGCGGCAATGTGAAAGACGGTCGGTGTCATTTCACCGGCAATCTTATACATATCCGGGATCATCAGGAGAAGCCCCTGAGATGCCGTGAATGTTGTTGCGAGAGCACCGGTTGAGAGTGCTCCGTGAACGGCGCCCGCGGCTCCTGCCTCGGACTGCATCTCGACCACCAAGGGGATCGTCCCCCAGATGTTCTTTTGACCGGCCGCTGACTTTTCATCGGCTATCTCACCCATGTCGGAAGACGGGGTGATGGGGTAGATTGCAATCACTTCGTTTGTTGCATGCGCGACATGCGCAACCGCACTATTTCCACTGTGTGGAACCATATCTCTTGCCATTTCTAACCTCCTGAAATTATTAGGAATATTATTGAGACCTACAAGCTCGTGACCTGTATAATACCCGCCACTTCCCCCAGTCAAGGGAAAATAAAGTAATTCTTTGACAAAGCGGGGGCAAGCCCATAAAATTACACATCAAGAAACGAATAACTCCCAAAAAGGAACCCAATGTCATTTATCAATGAGCGCGAAAAAGAGATCAACTGCAAGATAGTCTATTATGGTCCGCCCAGATGCGGCAAATCAACATCACTCAGGCATGTCTGTGATCAGATAAAACAGAAGGCTCAAGGCGATCTCATCTCTCTGACATCGGAGAATGACAAGACCCTCTATTTTGATTTTGTCCCGCTGACGATCGGAAAGGTTGGGGACTATACCGTCAGGCTTCATCTATACACCGTTCCGGGCGAAATGGCCTATGACGCAAACCGAAAGATCATCTCCAAGGGTGTGGATGGTTTTGTGTTTATGGCGGATTCACAGATTGAGAAGGTGGAATCAAATATTACCAGTCTTGCTGAGCTAAAGGAGATTTTAGATCACGAGGGGACATCGTTCGGCGAAATTCCTCACGTGATCTGTTATAACAAGCGTGATCTCAAGAATGCGGCGCCGGTATCTGAGCTTCGTGGACTCTTGAATAAATTTGCGGCGGCCGATTTTGAGACGGTGGCTGTAAAAGGTGAAGGAGTTTTTGATGCACTCAAGTCGATATCAACGAAGGTTCTGTTAGATCTCAAGAAGGCCTATAAAAAGTAGTTTACATTTTTGTATAATATTATACCGGTTTGTCTAGTGGCCGGCCCAGAAAATATCACACCGATTCATTCTTCTCAGTCCTCTCGATCGGATCAATTTGAAAAATATATGTTTTTCTTTGGCGAGTCTGGCTCAGATGATCCTCCTTCGCCTGGTGAAGGCGATGGCGATGATGCGGATTTGTGGATATGGTGGGGTTTGCCAAAGAATATTGCTGATAGAATGTATGGGCCGGCCAAAGGCAAGAGTCGCCCAGCCGCGGAGCCGGCCGCAGAAGGGGCAGACGAAAATGGGGACGGATCGGAAAGTAAATTTGTCACTGTTATTCCAACGCCACACTATGTTTTAAATTATTCTCAAATGCCTGTCAGGGCGGTTCGTACAGGATGGGATGATGCCCGTGATGCATGGCGGGCGCGTTCTGGCGATAAGCTTGTTGAGTCATGGCAGATTCAGGCCGCGGGCGCCATGGCCGTGGTTGGAATAATTATTACGTTGTTCCCACCGGCTGCACCGGCGCTTGCGTTTGCATTATAATCTGCCTTATTGTTTCTCATCGTTTAGAATATTCTAAATATTACAATAGGTTACGCTGAAATTTATCTAGATTTTCTTTTGACAATCAAAATTTTTTCATACAGTATGCCGCACCTTCAATCATGACAATATATCTAGGCTTCGACATAGGTTCTATATCGATCAAGGCGGCACTTCTTTTGCCGAAGGGCGCTCAGCATGGTGACTTGAAATCTTTCAAGTCGACAGATCTCAAACATGACACCGGCCAGTTATTGGTTTCGGATTATCTGAGGATCAAGGGAGACCCGGCCGAGATAATCTCATCTATTCTCGAAGAGGTGAAGGGGGCGTTTGGGGATGATGAGGTTGTGGTTTCAACAACCGGCAACGGATCAAAGCTAGTAACTCAAGTGACAAAATCATCCGTCTTGAATGAGTTCATGGCAATTGCCGAGACCGTCAGAACATTTTATCCAAAGGTTGAAACAATTCTTGAGATGGGCGGAGAGACTTCAAAATATATCCTCATCAAAGACGGAAATATCATAGATTTTAGTATTAATGGTGATTGTGCCGCCGGAACGGGGAGCTTTATCGATCAGCAGGCGAAAAGACTGGGATATGAAACCGAAGAGTTGGGAGGCATAATCGCATCTGCCGAAAAATCGGCGAAGATTGCGGGAAGGTGCTCCGTCTTTGCAAAATCAGACATGATTCATGCTCAGCAAAAAGGGTATACGCCTCCGGAAGTTTTGTCGGGCCTCTCAAATGCAGTCTCAAGAAATTTTAAAGCCACGATTGTGAGAGGAAAGAAGATCAAACCTCCGGTTGCAATCATCGGCGGACTTGCAAAAAATGAAGGTGTTGTAAAATCGCTCTCAAAAATTCTTGGAATAGACGAAAATGATATTTTCATCCCTTCTAACGGAGACTTCTGGGGGGCGATAGGTTCCGTTATCTACACATCAAAAGAGAGTGTCAAACAGGTCGACATAGAGAAGATGGCGAGCTGGCCGGTTGCCGATAGATTGTCGACCAAAAATGTCAACTTTTTGAAAAATCTGGAGAAGCCGACCAAGCTTTCAGATAAAAAGAAGACGGCTGTCTATTTGGGAATTGATGTGGGTTCCGTTTCAACAAATCTGGTCTTAATCAATGATGCCGGAGAAGTTGTTGACGAAATTTATACAAGAACGAGAGCGCGTCCGATAGAGGTTGTATCGGATTGCTTGCTGGATATTGAATCACGGCTTGGCGACAAGATTGTTGTGCTTGGTGTTGGAACGACCGGCTCAGGCCGTGAGTTAATAGGCCAGCTGGTCGGTGCGGATGCAATTAGAGATGAAATTACGGCGCACAAGACCGGTGCAGTCAGCGTTGCAAAGCAATATTTGAATGATGATGTTGATACAATTTTTGAAATCGGCGGTCAGGATGCAAAATATATCTATATTAAAGGCGGAGTTGTCACAAACTTTGCCAT
>CAZTCA010000084.1:0-7112 GCA_964612405.1 uncultured Pseudomonadota bacterium | reverse complement strand
TGGGTAAATAAAGATACAAAGGTCGTGGTCCAGGGGATTACCGGGAAGACCGGACAATTTCATGCACGCGCGTGCAAGGAGTACGGCACAAAGATAGTTGCAGGTGTCACCCCCGGTAAAGGCGGTCAGGACTTTGAAGGAGTTCCAATATTTAATTCAGTTGCTGAGGCGAAAGAATCTACCGGTGCCAATGCCAGCCTTATATTTGTCCCGGCGAAATTCTGTTTTGGGGCGATGAAAGAAGCGATCGATGCAAAGTTGGATATTGTAATTTGTATTACTGAAGGCATTCCGACGCTTGATATGGTAAAAATAAAAAAATATCTGGAGGGGAAGAAAACCCGCCTTATCGGTCCGAACTGTCCGGGGATAATTACACCGGGCGAATGTAAAATCGGAATCATGCCTGGGATAATTCATAAGCCAGGCAAGATTGGTGTCGTGAGTAGAAGTGGGACGCTTACTTATGAGGCTGTTGACCAAGTAACACGTCTGGGTCTGGGGCAATCTACTTGCATCGGAATTGGCGGAGATCCGGTTCCTGGAACAAATTTCGTAGATTGTTTGAAAGCCTTTGAAAATGATCCGGAGACCGAGGCGGTTGTGATGATCGGTGAAATTGGCGGGAGCGCAGAAGAAGAGGCGGCGGAATTTATCAAATCAAAGATGAAGAAACCTGTTGTTGCGTTCATTGCAGGCCAGACTGCTCCAAAGGGAAAGCGAATGGGTCATGCAGGTGCAATTATTGCTGGTGGCAAAGGGACTGCCAAAGAGAAGGTCGCCGCCCTTGAATCCGCCGGCGTCAAAATAGCAAAGAGCCCCGCCGACATTGGCAAGACTTTGGCTGAAGTCCTGTAGCCCACTTGACTTCCAAGAAGTAATCCCCGTTTCTTAAAAAAAGGAGAATATTATGTTCAGATTTACATATTTACCTGGGATTTTAATGATCCTATTTGGAGTTTTCATTGTCGCAATGCCAGAGATATTAGTGGCCCTCGTTGCCTCATTTTTTATCATCGCGGGCATTTCAGCGCTTGGAGTTGCGAGAGCTTTTAATGCAAGATCTGGTACTGGAGGCGGTGGTATGTTCACCGTTAACAGGTATTAGCAATCTGACTATTTGGTTTGACACGTTAGTTTGATTATGCAAATCTCCACGCCATTATTAATGACAAAGGCTTGCTCGAAGGGCAAAGCGAAGGAGATATGAAAATGGGAACTGAAAGAACATTGGGGATTATCAAGCCGGATGCAGTCCAAAAGGGCGTAATCGGCGAAATCATGAATCGTATTGAAGCAAGCGATTTGAAAATTGTCGGCGTCAAGATGCTTCAAATGAATAAGGCAAAAGCCGAAGGCTTTTATGCCGTTCATAAAGAGAAGGAATTTTTTTCCGCGTTGGTAACATTTATGACGTCTGCACCGGTTGTTGTAATGGCGCTTGAAGGTGAAGGCGCGATTAGCAAGTGGCGCGAAGTGATGGGCCCGACAGATTCCGCAAAGGCGCCCGAAGGAACGCTCAGAGGCGACTATGGGGCAGATATTCAATGTAATGTAGTTCACGGAAGCGATGCTCCTGAGACCGCAAAGTTTGAGCTTGGTTATTTCTTCGAGCCGCACGAATTGGTCAAATACGATTGGATTTAAGACGGGCTTTCGTCTTAGATTATTTGGCTGAACTCAATATATCACTCTGTACAATTTGATAGGTCTCATTGGCAAGCTTTCCGCTTTCGCTATATTTGTGGATCAGGTTGAGGCCTGTTTTTCCGCCAAGATTGATTTGATCATGCGGATGTGCTCCATCAACCTCGGAGTTGATAATCTGAACCCTGTTCCCCTTTCCTGATCTGTCGAAGAGATGTACCTCGATATTTTTCATGATAACGGTCCCCTGCATATTTCTGTTTATCTCCTCATGTGTGGGGAGCGGGGTGATGCTGTCCTTTGCCACAAAGAGATGGTGAATCTCTCCGCTAATCTCTATGGGGCGCGTGTGGTTCTTTTTATTTTCCGGCCCAACTTTTACCTGATAGTGACCATATTTTCCTACAACATTAAATATCGTCATCTCATCGAGTTTGAGCGCTCCAAGACCCCTTTGCTTCATTAGCTGTTTTAGAAACTGTTTCATAAGTCCCCCAATCTCATTTTCATACTTTCTACAGCCTTGAAATATGCAAGTGGGGGGCCAAGAATAGGCATAGGCAGAATTATAAATATATCAATATAATCAATTAGTTATGATAGTAAAGGTGGATAATTATTCTAGGTATTGTCAGATTTTTGACTAAAAGCGTCAATTATTAGACCTTTTTTGTCCTGCCGTATCTTCTGCTGAATCGTCCGCTTCTGACATCTGTGCTTTGGGCGGTCTGACGAACATCATCCGAGATCTTATTCTCATCGGCACAGTTCATACACAGCCATTTGACAGAGACGAATTTGTTGGTGTGATGGTAGTATTCCACGTCCGGCGCGTATTTGCTGCATAGCTCGCACTCTGTCCTCACCTGATGCTCATGAAACTTCTTATGTTCCTTTTGCGGAGAGAGGCTCTTCTTTTTCGTATCTTTTGCCGGCTCTGTCTTACCCGGCGCCAGGCCAGCCTTCAATAGGGCATTTTTCAGTTGTTGCATACACTAGGCCTGTAGACGAAAATGGTGGAATAAATCAAGCAAAATAGCCGGTGCACGAGGCCCAAGATTTGCTGTTGAATTTTGGGTGGCTGTATGTATTATCGCGCAACTTAGGCAAAACAACCACAATGGAGGAGAAATGGACCACAATTTTTGGATCAAGATTGTCCCGGTAGCGGGCCTCATAGCGCTTTTGTTTGCTTTTTTGAAGGCAGGCTGGGTCTCGAGGCGGGATGCAGGAAATGACAAGATGAAGGAGATCGCCAGGTATATCCGCGAAGGGGCCATGGCGTTTCTGTCACGTGAATATAAAATCCTCTCAATTTTCGTTGTATGTGTCGCTGTGTTGCTGGTTTTTGCAAACGAAGGATGGGCAAGGCTTGTGGCCGTTTCATTTGTTGTCGGGGCGATCTGCTCCGCCATCTCCGGATATTTCGGAATGATGGTTGCAACAAAGGCGAATGTCAGGACGGCGCATGCGGCGCGCACCGGACTTGCCTCCGCACTCTCGGTTGCATTCTCAGGCGGAACAGTCATGGGGATGTGCGTTGTAGGTTTTGGAATATTGGGGTTGGGCGGCCTCTTCTGGATCTATTCTTCAAAGTTTGGGACAGATCTGGCAATTCTACAATCACTCGTATTGCCCGCGTTGAGCGGATTCAGTCTTGGGGCATCTTCAATAGCACTTTTTGCCAGGGTCGGCGGCGGTATCTATACTAAAGCGGCTGATGTCGGTGCGGACCTTGTCGGCAAGGTCGAGGCAGGAATCCCCGAAGATGATCCGAGAAACCCGGCCGTGATAGCAGACAATGTTGGTGACAACGTTGGCGATGTCGCAGGTATGGGCGCCGATCTTTTTGAGTCATATGTCGGAGCCATTGTCGGTTCGATGGTCCTTGGGGCAACGGTCTCGTTGGACCATGTCTTATTGCCTTTGGTCCTTGCAGGAGCCGGAATTATAGTCTCTATCCTTGGGACATTTTTTGTGAGAACATCTGAAGGCAAGAATCCACAAACCGCCCTGAATATTGGAACGTTCGGCGCCGGAATTTTCATGGTGGTTATATCATATTTTATAATCAAGAAATTCATTCCGATTGATAGCAAAATTTCTTCAGACGGAATTTTCTGGGCGATGGTTGCGGGTCTAACGGCCGGAATTTTAATCGGACTGATTACAGAATATTACACCTCCGAATCAAGGGGCCCCGCGCGTGATATCGCAAAAGATTCTCAGACAGGGGCGGCAACAAATATTATTGCCGGTCTTGCAACAGGCATGCGTTCCACTGCATGGCCGTTGGTTGTGTTGGGTGCGGCGATTGTTATCTCATATTATATGGCCGGCCTCTATGGCATTGCGATTGCGGCCCTCGGCATGCTTGCAACAACGGGGATCCAGCTGGCAGTCGATGCATATGGTCCGATTGCGGACAACGCAGGCGGAATCACGGAGATGAGCGGTCTGGGAAGTGAAGTTCGTGCAAGAACAGACAAGCTCGACGCGGTTGGCAATACAACTGCCGCGATTGGAAAAGGCTTTGCAATCGGTTCAGCCGCACTTACTGCGCTGGCCCTGTTCAGTGCGTATAGAACAACTGCCCATATTGATGTCATTAATATTTCAGATCCGAATGTGATGGCGGGGCTACTTGTGGGTGGAATGATTCCGTTCCTGTTTTCATCGTTCTCCATTCGTGCCGTTGGTAAGGCGGCGTTTGATATGATTGCGGAGGTGAGGAGACAGTTCAAAGAGATTCCGGGGTTGATGGAAGGAAAGGCAAAAGCAGATTATAGCAGATGTGTTGATATCTCAACCAAGGCCGCTCTGAAACAGATGATTATCCCTGGGTTAATGGCCGTGGGTCTTCCCGTGGTTTTTGGGTTTATTGACAAAGTAATGTTAGGCGGTTTTCTTGTCGGAGTGACCGTCACGGGTGTTGTCCTCGCAATCTTCATGGCGAACTCTGGTGGTGCATGGGATAACGCCAAGAAACATATTGAAGAAGGCGCATTTGGCGGTAAGGGTTCTCCTGCTCACAAGGCGGCCGTTGTCGGTGATACCGTCGGCGATCCTTTCAAGGACACCGCCGGTCCTTCGCTTAATATCCTGATAAAGCTGATGTGTGTTGTTTCCTTGGTTATAGCACCGTTGCTATAAAAACCGTATATAGTATATCGTATATAGTATGTAGAAAAAATAAAGGCCGCCTGAGTCTCCTCAAGCGGCCTTTTTATTTTGAAAATGGGGTCTATAAGCCGGGTTTTGTCGAGCCTGCCTGACGGCAGACAGGAATGATCATTCATCTAGGCCATACATTACTGCATGGCTCAAGCGAGCTACCCGCCTCGCTGATTCACGTCATCTCATGAGATATAACGTGGACCTCGACCGGACCAGTCTTTATAATGCGAGACCTATTTGCTCTTGCTTCCCGTAGAGTTTACCTCGTTTCACCCCGCATCGCTGCAGTGCAGCGGTGCGGACTCGTCTCTGTGGCACTTGTCCTATCCCCTCCGAAAAGGGGATGACGGATGTTATCCGCTACGGTGTCCTATGAAGCCCGGACTTTCCTCGGTCAGCAGAACTGACCGCGATCATCCAACCCCATTTTCAAAGATCAAAATGCTCATCAATTGCTTTATTGGCCAGTTTATCGGCCTCGCGGTTCATCTCGCGTGGCACATAGCTGATATTACAAATCTTAAATTTCTGCAACAGAAGCCTTATTTCGTTAAAGAGCGGTTTTAACCCCTCATTTTTTACCTTATATTCACCTTTTATCTGCTTCACCATTAACTCAGAATCGGCCCTGACAGATATCGAGTCTGCCTTCAGCTCAACTGCGGCCTTGAGTGCCGCAACCAACGCCAGATATTCAGCCTGATTATTTGTTGTCTCGCCGATATATTCGGTAATCTCTTTCACAACCTCTTTGCCGCTTTTAATAACCACACCGATTCCGGATGGACCGGGATTTCCACGTGCGGCACCGTCTGTGTTGATGATTAATCTTTTCACGATTATTTCTTGGCTGTTGGCCTTGGGCCGGATCTATAGCCAGACCTTGTGAAAGTCTTGAGCGGCTTGTCTATCAAGCCGAAGACGGATAGAAGATTCTGCTCTTCGCTTGGAGAGAGACAGGAGATGATCTTTTTGGCGTCTTTGGACAGGGTCTTAGACCCCTTGACATCATATGTGGCCTTCTCTTCAGCCGCAACCTCGCGGGAAAGCTGATCGGCCAGCTCACGCAGGGTGGCACGTGTCTCCTCAGTCGTCAAATCGCTCCCCTCAAGATTCTCAACCGATTGAAATCTCTCATGTTCTGCTATAAACCTGAGTAGTTCAACGGCTGTATCTTTTGGCATTGTTTTAAGTTTGATCATATTATTCTGTTATATCTGTTTTGTCGGTTGAGTCAGTTGAGTCTGTTGTGTCAGTTAACAGACCAAACGGACCTAACTGGCTCAACTGACTAAACTGGTATAATTATACCAGCTAAAATTTAGTACTCAAATTAATTCTCTTCTGGCTCTTTTTCCTCTTCAACAACCAGAATTCTGTGACAGTGCGGGCACTCAATGACATCGCTCCACTTCTGCAATTCTATATAGGTCTGAGGCGGTATTCTCTTATTACAGCCCATGCATATTCCGCGGCCAACTATTGCAAGGGCATCGGTATATCTTGTCTGGACCAGCCTGTATTGTCTCAAGAGACTCTTGTCAATTTTTGCCTCGGTCTCTTTAACAACGTCCGCGTCTTTCTCCTTCTCTTTCTTCAATTCCTCTTCGCGGGCCAGAATCACGGCCTCTCTCTCTTTGAAGGCGTTCTCTGTATCGGCGAGACCGCTTGAAAGTTGCGTTGTTTCTTGAGAAAGCTTGTCGATTTTTTCCATCATCGAAATCAATTCTTCTTCCATCTGTTTGCAGGTGTCGCGGCCATCGGCAATCTCTTTCAGTGCGGCCTGATATTCTTTATTGGTTTTGATGGCAAATAGCTTTGCCTCGCGCTCTTTTAAATGAGTTTCTTTATCCTCAAGCTCGGTCTCTTTGTTTTTTCGGGCCTTTTCAATGGCTGTTTTTTCAGCGTTTTTTTCGTTGATCAGGTCTTCCGCATCGGTCAGATCAAGCCTTGCTTCGGCTATCTTGTTCGGGAGATCTCTTAGCTCTGATTCGATTTTTTGCAGGACTACATCTATATCCTGAAAGGACTTTAATAGGGTGAGTTGACTTTTCAAATCCTGTGCCATTTGGTAGCAGTGCGTATAAGCCCTGAGGGGGCGATTGTCAACTTGCTTTTATGAAAAAAATTGACTATTTATAGGGTGCCTGTTAGGGGGTTTCCCCTTGATAGTAGGGCCTGTAGCTCAATGGCAGAGCCGTCGGCTCATAACCGATTGGTTGGGGGTTCAAGTCCTCCCGGGCCCACAGAATTTTGGTAAAAATGGTCGACAAAGGTCGGCCATTTTT
>CAZTCA010000083.1:0-7131 GCA_964612405.1 uncultured Pseudomonadota bacterium | reverse complement strand
GCAAACCTGATCTTGGGTTTCCCCGCCAGCTCAAACCCCTGATTGTTTACACTTGCCCCACCGTTGTCTGCGCAATGCGGGATCTCGGCCTTCACCAAATCCACAGAGCTTGGCCCGGAGTCAGCATCGGGCTTCCCGCCGCTGACCAACATCTCCGGAAGCTTATCAAGTAATTTTTGTATCTCATCCGATTTTAGATAGTTATTTATCAAAGTCCTCAAATCCTCGGTCATGAAACTCTCTTTTATAATGAAGCCACCGGCATTATTGATCCATAAATCATCCGCCTCTTTCGCGGCGCCGGTATCGGTAAACGGCGAAACAATGTCACCATATCCGAATGTGAAGGTATATTCATCATTCTCGCCGTCTCTTATGACGCCAATGTTTATTCCGGGCTCGGGGTTCAGATGGAGGCTATATGCCCCGTCAGCGCTTGCACAGAGCTTCTCCTCGGTCCCTCTATTGAAACTGAAACCAACATCTGTCTCTTCGCAGGAAAGCCCCGCGTGACCGGCCAGACCGAAAGAGAGATCAATAGATTCCCCTGCTGTATAAACAAGTTTCGGCTGATTCATCCATGAAATTCCCTCCTCGCCGGCATTCACACTAAATGTCGGGACATTGATAGATGAGCAACCTGATTGATCATATCCGGTCGCCGCATTGCACGCAGTTACGTGGATATTGTTTTTTCCGTTAGACACAGGCATGCACACGGAATATTTCAGACCCGCCTGCGCAACGTTTGTCTTCTGTGACACCTGCTTAACACTTCCATCGGAAAGTGTGATCGTGTTCGTTAAGAAGATATCTACTCCGCTCGTTGAGACGCCGACAAAATCACATGAAGTACAATCGCCCAGAAGATCTATTGATAACTGAATCCCCTTCACCATCACCTGATTTTCAAACGGATCCGGATTGAAAGATAGACTCTCCATTGAAATCTTGGGCGTGGTCACTCTTGAAGTTCTGACATTCTCCGTTGCTGTCTGACCGCCCGCCCTCGCCGCGGCGACACTAATTGTATACGGTCCCAACTTTTCGCCAAGCAAGGCCTTTACCGAAAAATATCCCTCTTTTGAAAAACAGAAATCGCTGTCAGATGACCAGCAATCCTCGTCATCGATCGCCGATTCAAGTTTGTACTGCTTATATTCTTTTGTATATTCGTTCTGAACCGCAACGGTCAGGCTGGAGAGTTTCCCCTCGCTCTCATCTATAGTTCCGCGCACGAATACGTGATTTTCTACAACACTCAGCTGAGGGGTATTGACACATAAAAGCCCCGCACCAAGATCGCACTTCCTTGAAGAAAACATTGCCCCGGGACTGCATGCTTTTGAGGGGACAGGCCCCTCTTCAACCCCATCGGCCATCATACTCATCAGACTTACCGCATCATAGGCATGCAAGTATCCTGAGATTGTCAACAAAATGACTATATTTATCAATATTTTACGCATATTTATTATAGTTTACTTCACTATCTCCTAAATACGTTAAAATGGCTCAAACCGGTGCTTACAGCCGTTATCGCCCCCGTGCAATAAAATGTTGCTATCTTTTTTTCAATACGCGTCGTGTAAACTCAGTGCGTATTGATTAGATATAAAAAAGACGAAACAATGTCCCGCACATGCCGATAACGGTCTGAAGGTAGAAAAAATTTAAATGCGTAGAACTTTATACATAAAAACAGCCGCCCTGCTCCTCTTTCTAGGACTTGCAACTGCATGTCTCGGACCGGACTATACACCGGAGTATTTTCCTCTCGGCGATGAAGACGCGAGCGCATCCGGAACGGCCACACCGAAAGAGGATGATACAAAACCGACGGGGAGTTGCACAGTTCAATTCACCAGCAGTGTTTGTGTCTCCATCAAGAGCAAAACAATGGAAGTTGGAACCGGCGACGCTGAACCGCTTTGCACCAACCTTGATCCTATTCCAATAGAAATCAATGCGGGGACAAGTGCTGTCATTCGCGGAAACACTTTTCCGGATATACCTTTTGAAGGACACGGACTCCCTGCCCCGATCACTATTAACGGAAAGGGTTCGGGCGACGGGATAGATAATATCGGAAGCGGGACATACAGTGCAGACGGAAGCATGACGATCGAAGGCTTCTCATTATATATAGATGCAATCGGAATGGTCGGAGAAATTCCTGACCTGACCTTTACAACTGGTGCTACCGAAGCCCTTCCGGATCTCCCGGACATCGAGGGATTGTCACTCGATCCGACCGGAGCAATGACTCTGGTGACAGGAACCGTTTTAGGACCGCTCTTCCCGGCGGCTGACGAACATCTCCTGGGCGCTTCTCTGCAGGCAATTTTTGAGGGAACCGTCTCACCCAACCCCGCCGAATGCAGTGGAACCGGAACGAGTGAACCGACTTCAACATTTGTCACAAAGCTCGTGGTCGACAAAGAAGGACGACAGACAGAGGCGCTTCTGCCTGGGGCTACAAGGATGGAAGTCGGCTCTGGTACTTTTATTTCCGAAAAGCCATCCGATGTAGGACCAAAATTTGAGGCACTTGCAAAATTCAAGATAATCAACGCAACTAGCAAACCTCTCCAGATTGATATTCCATCCCGCGTGGGGGCTTTTCATATTGAGGCAATTCAGGGCGGAAGTCTCTATCAGGAACTTCCACCCAGCACACCGCTCACCGTCAGGATTACATTCAGGCCAACAAGGGAGAACACTCCTGAGACGGGCGAGATAATGGAGCTCTTAACTATCGGCCCGGACATCTATTACCTTATAGGTGACGCAGTTTCGGCATCCGGAAAGGTATCGGCAGACGTCACAGACAGTGCCGGTGCAATATCGATTGCTCAAGCGGACACCGTAAGTGTCGGCGATATCCAGTTGACAACGAACCCGAGACGCGAATTTTTTATGTGCGAAAAGCTCACTTGCAACGGCGTGGATAAATTAACCCGCTGTTCGCCATGTGTCGATGTTCTGACAAATGTGTGTCAATTGCTCATTGTCGATAAGGATGGAGCCCCGGTTGATGCGGTCAACGATCAGTGCCGCCTGCTCAATCCGACGGCGAGAGATTCTCTATCCATAAACCTGCTTGAAGAGATTGAGCCGGTGACAAGGATAATCCAGATTAAAAATCTTGGCCCTCGCGAGATAACAATCAATTCGATAACGGTGCAGGATCCGCCAAATTCGAAATCACGCGGCCAATTCAAGATCAGCATAAAAGAGATATTACCAGTCTCGCTTCCTCCTTATGATCTGAGCAAGGAATTTATCAGTGTAACCATTGTCTATGAGCCGAACGATCTGATAGGTTTTGACGGATCAGAGGCCTTTGTGGGAAACCCCGCAAAGGATAAATCTGTATTGTTCGTCACGACTGATGCCGGTTCAAAGTCTGTTGAAATAACAGGAACCACCGGGATTAAAGAGACCCCTGCCCTTCAGGTCTTCTTCAAGACCTCCACAGGGACAAAGGAACAGCCTGACAGCTCCATCTTCCCGTTCAGAGGGATAACAACCGACACGACAGACATCGCCGTGCCGGTCTTCATTAAATTATCAGATTCCTCAACGACGACGCTCAGAATAACAAGAGTGGATATTGGAGGCGGTAACTTCGAGTGGCTGGATTCAACGGACAAGATTGAATCCAAGCCGGAGACGGTCCGATGCACAATCCCAATCCTCGATTCAGAGGGAAACATGACGGGCCAGATTACCGACCTTGAACCGGTGAGCCTTGCACCAAACGGATTTGATCTGCCTCCCGGAACATATTCAACCGACACAATGCCACTCTTTGGCTGTGTGAATTTTAATAAGAACGGCGCCTCAACCAGAAAATATGAGTCCGTCCTCAAGATATATGCGCAGGAGATTGGCAGAGACGGTCAGCCGGTGAGAAACTCCGACGGTTCGATCAAAGAGACAAGCCTGAA
The DNA here is from genome assembly GCA_964612405.1 of uncultured Pseudomonadota bacterium. GTDB lineage: Bacteria > UBA10199 > UBA10199 > 1-14-0-20-49-13 > CAZTCA01. The sequence continues at coordinate 3,178 of CAZTCA010000083.1, read as the reverse complement.
GGTTAATCTGCTGGCAGTGGTCAACCCACGCAAGGGAAAAATGGTCTTCAGGATCACGCAAACGATGGCGGCGGTTCTACACCCGCAGTTCCCGGGCATCTCATCCGTCTCCTCGGCAACTGAGATGGATTATAATATTGCCGACGGAATTGCAGAGGAGTCAGACAGATATGTCTCCTTGGGGGCATTGGTGCTCGATCCCTTCGATGAAGAGACAATCTATGATCAGGATGGATATGTTGTCTCAACACCGAATGACGGGATTACGGCAGTCTATAGAAGAACAGACACTCATCCGACACAGGATATTTTTGAGGACCCGCTACTTGCCGACTGGACATCACTCATCTCCGACCAGATAGCACCGGAAGGCGAACGGGGAATATTTTTTGATTTTCCAAATATTCCGGAGGACTTTAAATGGTCCGGATTGAGGATTTATACCACCTCTCTCTCTTATCCCGGCCCGCTCGTCCCTGTGGAAGAGAGACCGGAAGAGGTTTCGAAGTGTCAACAGGTCAACCCATGTTCCGAAGAGGGACAGAAGATGCACGGTACAGGCCAGACGGACCCGACGAAGAAAGGTGTTTGTGCATTCTTCTTCACAACAGCAAGCGACTGGAAGAACTCGTCACTGCGTGAAGAGGCGGAGTCCGGCGAGACTGTCGATCTGTGCAAAGAGAACGTGAAACAGGAATTGGGCGATCTCACCGGTTATTATACCCTTGATGGAAATATAAATGTTCCCGACGTCGCCCTTCGGCTCTGGGGTCCGACATTCTTCCATAACCCTTATGGACCGATGGGTTCGGTGCCACCGCTCAACGTTATATTAAACATATCATTCACGACCGGCGTCTTGAGTCCTGAGACAAAGACAAGCCCGACGGGAGAGACATATACATTGATACCTGACAAACGCGTGAATTTTGGAAAACTGGAACATAAAATAAATTTGACCGATCCGAACATGGAGCTCCCTCCACTGTGCGACAATAATACGAAGAATCGTCTGATACATGGCGAGCTGTACAGCTCGTGGAGATATTGGGAGCCCTTCTTCTCCAAAGACGAGGAAGGGACAATCCCCGCCGGATGTCCTGAACCGGGATTGCCATACAATGGCGGATCCGCGTTCATGCACGGCAGGCCGCTGGATCAGGAGACGGGAATAATCTCACTGGCGGCAACGGCAAAATTTGCAAACGACGACAATCTGACATTTGCGTTCAAAGACGTGATGTTCTTTATTGCATTGAGCGGCTGGCTCTGTGACCCGCTGGGCGATGAGGCCGATTTTGAGGGAGCACAATGTTTTGACCGTACATTTAATGATCGTGACAGAGTGAGCACAATCACAATTATGAAATAAACTATGGCCGGACCAGATCCCATACCTGCGGCCGCACCAGCGCCGCCGCGACCTGAAGCAGAGTTGCCAACTAAGGCGCCTGATACAGGACTCCTCCCTCCCGATAAAACAGTGAGGATTGAGGCGGGCGGAAGTGTGCTCGTCCCAACACCGGGAACTGATTCCGGTTGGCAGACGTCATTTAGCATACAAGGCGGCAAGTCTAGAATAGATCGTGACAATGTTTATGGTGCCAAGTTTGATTTTGTTCAGGGGAGCGGGAAACAGGGAGATGGGAGTCATCCGGGCTACGACATCTATTCGTTGCAGTTTGTCATGTCACAGATAGACTATAGCTTCCGTTCTGACAGAATTTATAAACCATACATATTCTCGCGTGAAGAAAAATTAAAGAGGACATACACGTTTTCTGGAACACAAAGCGGCATCGGCTATGCATATATAGGCTTTCACAACGATCCATGGAGTGGCGGCGGAAAGACTTATGAGAGATCCGGCGGGCCGTGGCATGCAATTGCGTTTACAGACACGATGACGATTTGGGGCGGCGGATATTGTTCAGACGTAGGGTGTATAGAAGGCGGCCTCTATTTTGGACAGGATACTATTTATCCAATCGTCTCTCTTGCGGAACGTGGCATGCAGGCATTCTCCCCCAACAGGATAAGATTGGGGCTACAGGCATCCGGATCGTTCGGAGGTAACAACAGTGAGCTTGGACAAGACGCACCGTTTGGTACACATGAAAAGGTTCGCCTCTATTTTGGCGAGGGAAAACACTTAATTCAAACGCCGTTGAATTATAAATTATTCTCGCAACCGCTTAACATAGGCACGGCAGAGGCCGAAAAAACAGGATTTACTTCAACCGGAGCCTCGCAGGACACTGAGCTATTAATACCTCTCTATATGGTTCAATCTGTAATGGGCGGTCTTGCAATGGCCGGCTGGGTCAATTCAATACATGATGCATACAAGGGAGATCCAACAACAGCTATAATAGGTCTTGTGAGTCGCGGAGGTGCCGCCGCCGCATGGGGAATTTGGGGCGCCATTGACGGCGGAGCCGGAAGAAACTTCCTGATCTCCGAGAGCGCCAGAGATCTTCAGATGGTGACCGGCGGGATTCTTTCGATCACGGGTTGGGATGTGAGAGCCCAGCTAGCTATACGCATGGCTATAAGCAAGGCACTCCTCTTTGCCGGACTGAAAGAACCGGGGCTTATGTCTGCAGGCCTCGACGGCGAAATCATGAACACAATGTTCCCCGAACCTGCCAATGCTGGCTTTGGCAATGCAGGTATTGTTGAAAATACAGAAGTGATCTTGAGGCCCTTCAACTGGTTCATGCATGGTGAAGGTTTTGCAACCGCTTCAGTCGGAATCAGAAGATATATCCAGACCGGTTCGCCGAACACACGCGTTGCCCTTGAAACAGAGATTGAGACACATCTACTCTACCCCGTAAATTTGGGGAGGCGTTTTTCAAATATGAAGGAGGATGGAACGCCCTATGAAGGGATCGATCACAACACGATCCGCACACACGTGGAGCTGATTCAAAAGCTTGGCGGGCCAATCAATCTAATTGTTGGTGCCCATACCCTGCTAGATTTCCTTGGAAATAAGCCGGGCGGCGGCGGAAGCCTGGCGCTTCAAGGCGTCATCCCTGCGGGTGATTATACAGTCAATCTTGAAGTGGGTATTTTGGAAGAAAAGGCAGTCGACAGGCCGGCACGCGGAATGCTCAGATCAGGCCTTTCTCTTCGATGGTAATTAGAGCCTGTCGGGAAATTCGACTTGTCA
>CAZTCA010000082.1:0-7148 GCA_964612405.1 uncultured Pseudomonadota bacterium | reverse complement strand
GGAAGCGCGCCAAGTTATGAAATTGCACCTCCGTTGATGTCTCAACCGGCGGCTCCGGTTAAGCCGGCTCCTGCTGAACCGGTTCATAACGGTGAAGCTCCGGCTGAAACGGAATCTGTAGATGTCGAAGATACTAAATCCTCTAAGACGTTGGCCGAATCTGAGGTTACGCCAAAAGGCGGAAAGACGACAGGGGCGATTAAAAGCGATACGGAAAATGTGTTGACAGATATACTTGGAGGAGGAGCTCCGACTGATAAATCTAAGTTGCCACCTGTGTCTAAAAAACCTCCTCCCACAGCTACACTTCCGTCGGCAAAACCTGTAGGAGAGCCAGCGGCAATGGTTGTTCCTGAGGCGCCAGAAATTCCGGAAGGTATTACAAAATATGCAGGTACCGGCGATTCTTTGGATAGCCCCTTCATGACCTGTTCCTACACCAACATTAACGGTGAACAATATAGACTGATAAAATTTGAATACAATAAAGGGCGCAGAACCGATGTAGATAAAAAAGTAGCGAGGGTCATGCTTTCAGACATTAAAAGCGTGTTAAGAGCCAATGAAGACATAATCATTCAAATTGGCGACAAACGTTTTAGTGGAAATAGAGATCTAAATAATACCGAGGACTACATTGGCGAGAATAGACTCACATTCAATGAATATATGAGTGCGGCATTGTCTAAAAAGAGTGTCTGATTCAATCAACGTTGGCCCCGACTTCAATTCAATTCGCGTTCTTCCAATATCTTGATGTTATCCCTCAATTCCGCCGCTTTTTCAAAATCCAGAGTTTTTGCCGCCGCGAACATTTCTTTGCGGAGTTTTGTGATTGTCTTCGGTATATCCTTCAGCGCGATCGGTTCTTCATCGGTGGAAATTTGAACATAATCCGCTTCATAAATTGATTCCATGATATTTGAGATCTCTTTCTTGATCGTCTCAGGAGTGATTCCGTGTTTTTTATTATATTCTTCCTGCAATTTCCGTCTGCGGTCTGTTTCTGAAATTGCACGTTTCATAGAGCCGGTCATCTTGTCGGCATACATGATTACCTCACCGCCAACATTTCTTGACGCACGACCGCACGTCTGAATCAACGAACGTTCACTTCTGAGAAATCCCTCTTTGTCGGCATCCAGAATTGCAACCAGCGAGACCTCCGGAAGATCAAGTCCTTCGCGAAGCAGATTTATCCCCACAAGGACATCGAATTTGCCAAGGCGCAGGTCTCTGAGAATGGCAACGCGTTCGAGAGTTTCAATATCAGAATGCATATATCTTGTCTTGATCCCTTCATTTTGCAGATATCCGGAGAGATCCTCCGCCATCCTCTTTGTGAGAGTTGTGACGAGTGTCCGTTCACTTTTTTCAATCCTCTTTGATATCTCGTTTTTCAGATCATCAATCTGGTTTTTGGAAGGACGCACATTTATTTTCGGGTCTGTGAGGCCGGTAGGGCGGACGACCTGCTCAATAATCCTCTTTTTGCTTGCCTTCAATTCGTAATCAGAAGGTGTCGCAGATGTATAGATCACCTGGTTAACCCTCTTTTCAAATTCCTTAAAATTTAGAGGCCTGTTGTCGATTGCTGAAGGAAGCCGGAACCCAAATTCAACAAGCACATTTTTTCGTGCCTTATCGCCGCTATACATTCCGCCGATCTGAGGGACTGTGATATGACTTTCATCAATAAAGAGGAGAAAATCTTTAGGAAAATAATCGAGAAGTGTCATCGGGGGTTGCCCGGGTTTACGCCCGTCTAAATGACGTGAATAATTTTCGATTCCCTTGCAGAAACCGATCTCCTCCATCATCTCCAGATCATAATTTGTGCGTTGTTTTATTCTGTGCGCTTCGAGAATCTTCCCTTCCTGTTTTAAGAACGTCTCTCTTTGTGTCAACTCTTCGCGGATGGTCTTAATCGCGCGTTCAAGCCTCTCTTTGGGCGCAATATAATGATTGTTTGGGTATATGGCTATTTTGTCTATTTTACATTCAGTTTTTCCGGTCAGATAATCAATTTCGCTTATTCTCTCTATTTCATCTCCAAAGAATTCAACCCTCACCGCCTTCAAATCTTCATATGCCGGAAAAATTTCAACCGTGTCGCCGCGGACTCTGAACGTCCCTCTGTGAAAATCTATATCATTTCTTTCATATTGGATTTCGACCAAACTCTTCAGAAGTTCATTTCTCTCGATTGTCTGATTCTTCTTCAACTCAACATGCATCCCTTTATATGCTTCCGGAGAACCCAAACCGTAAATACACGAAACGCTTGCCACAATGATCACATCATCCCGAGTGAGGAGAGAGTGTGTTGCAGAATGCCTGAATCTGTCGATTGCATCGTTGATTGAAGAATCTTTTTCAATATAGAGATCCTGTGCGGGGAGATATGCCTCCGGTTGATAATAATCATAATAGCTGATGAAATATTCAACCGCGTTTTTTGGGAATAGAAGTTTAAATTCCTGAAATAATTGTGCGGCGAGAGTCTTGTTTGGTGCGATAATGAGCGAAGGCTTGCCGGTGTCGGCAATAACGTGCGCCATTGTGAATGTCTTGCCGCTTCCGGTGACACCGAGGAGCGTCTGGTGTTTTTTACCCTTGAGAACACCTTGAGTCAGCTGTCCAATTGCCTTTGGCTGATCGCCCTTGGGTTCGAATGTTGTTGTGAGTTTAAAGGTCATTATCGTTTATCGTTTATCGTTTATCGTTTATTGTTTATTGTTTTACTACGATCAACGATAAACTATCAACGATCAACGGACTTTCCAATCGGTTGTACCGTCTGGTTTGTCGCGAAGTTCAACTCCCATATCAGTCAATTGTTTTTTGATGGAGTCGGCCTTTGCAAAGTCTTTGGATTTTCTTGCGGCGAGCCTGCCTGATATCAATGTCGCAATCTTTGTTTCGTCTATTCCCTTGGAGCACATCTGTCGCTCTTTACATCTCTTCAAATATTTTTCAGATTGGCTTCCGAACATTCCAAAGATATTCCCAAGCATTTTCTGGATTTCGTGCCATTGATGAGAGAGCCAGCCACAGAATTCCTCGCTCTTTGTCTCGTCCAGATATTTATTTGTCAGGCGTATCACTTCAAAAACGACACCGAATGCACCTGCGGTGTTAAAGTCATCGTCCATTGCCGCCTCAATTCTGGATTTCATATTATTAAAAATCTCTACAAGAGCTTTTTCTGTCTCAGAAGAAGGAGAGGGCGATTTAATCTTTTTTGGCTTGGGCAGTCTGCACAGCGTTTCGTAAAATCTTGTTACGGCAGATTGTGACTCGAAAATTGTCTGTTCGGTGTAATCCAGAGGGGAGCGATAATGGTTTGAGAGCAGGAAATATCTCACAGCCTCCGCTTCATACTTTTCCAAAATATTGTGTATCGTCAAAAAATTTCCGAGCGATTTGCTCATTTTTTCCGAATCAATATTCACAAATCCATTATGGAGCCAGTATTTTGCAAACTCTTTTCCTTCTGCGCCTTCAGCCTGCGCGATCTCATTTTCGTGATGAGGAAAGACCAAGTCTTTTCCACCGCCGTGAATATCAAATGGCTGTCCCAAATATTTCGAACTCATTGACGAACATTCAATATGCCATCCGGGACGTCCTTCACCCCACGGAGATTTCCAGCTGGGCTCGCCCGGCTTGGCAATCTTCCAGAGAGCAAAATCGAGAGGATCTCGTTTTTTCTCATCTACACTCACACGTGCGCCGGATTCTAAGTCTTCAATGTTTTTGCCGGAAAGTTTTCCATAACCCTTAAAGTTTCTGATCGAAAAATAGACGCCGCTCTCTGTCTGATACGCCAAACCATTATCCAAAAGCTTTTTTATGGTTCCGATCATATCTTTAATATGGTCAGTGGCTTTTGGCTCCAGATCGGGTTTTAGATTTCCGAGCGCCGCCATCTCGTCGGAGTATTCCTTGATATAGTGTTTGGTCAGCTCTTTCCAATCTCTACTCTCTTTATTTGCACGGTTGATAATCTTGTCATCAATATCGGTATAGTTTCTGGCAAATTTGACCTTGTAACCTTTATGTCTGAGGTATCTTGCGACGACATCAAAGGCGACCGCCGCACGGGCATGGCCGATGTGGCATGAATCATAAACCGTCACACCGCATGTATACATCCCCACGTGTCCTTTTTTCAAAGGCACGAACTCCTCTTTATTTCCGGTCAATGTATTGTAGACTTTCATAATTTTAACAGTGCAACCGCATAAACCGCAATTGCTTCGCCTTTGCCAATCAGGCCGATTCCTTCATTTGTTGTTGCTTTCACGTTTATAGAGTCGACGTTAATTCCGCAGGCCTTTGCAAGAACAATTCTCATTTTGTCGATATGTTCTGCAAGTTTCGGTTTTTCCGCAATGATCGTGGCATCGATATTTGAAATCTTATATTTTGATATCAGCCCAACAACATGTTTGAGCAGATCAATACTACTCGCGTCTTTATATTTTGGATCGGTATCTGGAAAATGTCTGCCTATATCGCCAAGTGCGGTCGCACCAAGGAGCGCATCCATAATTGCGTGTGCCAAGACGTCTGCATCGGAATGGCCTTCAAGCCCGAGCGTGTGCGGAACTTCAATTCCACCCAATATTAATTTGCGTCCGTTAACTAGTTTATGTAGATCGTAGCCAATTCCAATACGCATATTTGGTTCCTTGGTTCGTTTGTGCGTTAGTAAAACCAACGAACAAACGCACTAACGCACTAACGCACCGGCGATAGCCAAATCCTCCGGCGTTGTTATCTTTATATTCTTTTCATCGCCCGCAAGAATATATATCTCATGTCCGGCTCTTTCAACAAGCATTGCTTCATCGGTTCCGTAAAACCCTTCCTTCATCGCCTCACTCATCGCCGAGTCGAGCAGATCATATCTGAATGCCTGTGGTGTCTGAGCGCGCCAGAGCCCGGCACGTTCAACGGTTTCGGCAATTCGACCCTCTTCGTCAACACGCTTTATGGTATCCTTCACCGGTATCGCCACGATACACGCACCATGCGAAGCCGCCTCTTCAATACACTTGTCTATCAACTCAGGCCTGACAAATGGTCTCACGCCATCATGAATCGCCACAACATCATAACCAATGGACGCAGCGGCGAGGCCTGCGGCAACCGAATCCTGCCTCTTCTCGCCCCCCTTGACCACCCACTTGACCTTAGGTGACGGCCAGTTTTTTAATATTGTCTCTTTGATCATGGATATCGACCCGGAATCCGCCACAATCACAATTGAATCGACGAGCTTGGCCGCTTCAAACTTTTCCAGCGTGTGAGCCAATATCGGTTTTCCCCCAAGCTCGAGATACTGCTTTGGATGGGAGGCCCCCATCCTCGTTCCGAGCCCGGCGGCTGTTATGACTGCGACGGCTTTCATTATGATATGCAAATGCCTTATTTGGCAAAATATATCAAGGAGATCCTTCGACGCGCTTCGCTTGCTCAGGATGATTTGGCTGGCGCCAAATCAAAAACCCCGTCCCGCTTTTACGCGGGACGGGGCTAACCCTAAACCCTTCTTTTGCAAGGGGGACAAACTTAATCTACAAATATCTCGTCGATCTTTTCTGCAATCTCCTGTTCAGTGAGCCTCTCGGCAATTGCCAATTCTTTGACAATTAGGTTTCTCGCTGTGTCGAGCATCTTTCTCTCTCCAAACGAAAGCTCTTTCTGATAGCGGAGCAACATCAGATCGCGCAGGACTTCCGCAATTTCATAGATTGAACCGGTGCGGATCTTGTCCATATACTCACGATAGCGCCTGTTCCATGTCTGATTGTCGATTGCAATGTCTCTCTCTTGCAGGATTTCGTAAACGATATCCACCTGCTCTTCGTCGATTACCTCGCGAAGACCGACATGCTTGACGTTTGATGTTGGGACCATGATTGTCATTCCATTGTCCAATATCTTCATCACATAGAACTGCTGTTCACTGCCACAGATATCCTTCTTTTCAATCGATGATATCTTGCCGACACCGTGTGCCGGGTATACTGCAATATCTCCTACCTTGAATTCCCTCAGACCCTGTCTTTTCATCCCTAACTCTCCTTTCATCCCCTCAAAAAAACCTAATGATTACGATATATTATCTGCCTTTTTTCCCCGTTCGAGGTTGCATGTATAACACAAATTTCATAATCGGTCAATTAACGCACTAATCTTTTTTATTTTTTATTTTCACCTTATAAATCAACTATTTATATCCCTTTCTGTCAATGAATTTCAAGCCCCATCCCCGCTACCAGCTTGATTTATAACGATAAAATATATCCTCCTTGACTTCCTTATAACTAAATAATAAACACCATCTGCCTACTTGGGCAGGTAGCTCAGTCGGTAGAGCAAGGGACTGAAAATCCCTGTGTCGACGGTTCAATTCCGCCCCTGCCCACAATTCGCTCGCGCCGGCATGGCCGGGCGCTCACTATAGCTAATAATCCAATTATTTCAAAGAGCTGTCATTTGGTTTCCCCAGATAAACGAATGGGGAAGCAACTGTATGTCAGTTACTCCCCCAAGTGACCTTACACTTAAGTTATCGGTAATATTCCGGAAATGTTGCGTGATATTTTGTTAAAAAGCGCGTCAGACGTGATTTTGCGGATAATTAGTTCAAAAGATTGAATTTGCCGGCCATTTTGAGAATTTCGGCGGCGGCATTATTCTCGATTACATCGTTGAATTTGGTTCCTTCGACCATACTCCAGAACTCTTCATCGGACATATTTTCGAGATCAAAATCGACGGTTTTGTAAGCGACGTTGTTTGTAGCCTGTCGTGTGACCTGGTTTATGATCAGATTTTCGTCTCTGTTGAATCTTCCTCTATACTCAGGATGAGTATGAACCGAGCATTCTTTCTCGATCAAGAGTTCAAAAAGTTTTATTAAATCTTCTTTAGATAATTTTTTACTCATACACTTCTCCCCCCATTTTTACTGCCAGTATTTGTTGCATGTTTCTCCGCCAATGATGCCACCGCCCTGCGCGTTTTCGCATATAGCGTGTTAGCGGCGGCAGTCGGGCCGACGTTATCCTCAAGATATTTAACGTATGTTGCTAACCCCTCCAACGAGCCTATTCCTTTTTTGAAGAAAGATA
>CAZTCA010000081.1:0-7399 GCA_964612405.1 uncultured Pseudomonadota bacterium | reverse complement strand
TTTTGGTGGAGGGTTTTCTCCAAAGAACAACACGAGCAATACAATACACATCAAAGATAATCCACTAACACAGGAATCGATAGATTATTTGAAGTTGTTACAGGATAGCACTGATGTAGATATCTACTATTAACTTATCCCCAAATGCTTTAGCATGCCCTCTGCGGCTTTGCGGCCGGCACCCATTGCAGAGATGACCGTTGCGGCACCTGTCACGATATCGCCGCCGGCAAATACTCCGGTGAGTGAAGTCATTTGAGTCTCTTCGCTAACATTTATATAGCCCCACTTGTTGACTTCAAGTCCGGGGGTTGTCTGTGCAACGATAGGATTGGATGATGTTCCGAGCGCGCAGATCACCATGTCGGCTTCCATTGTAAAATTAGATCCCTTGATCTCGACAGGTCTGCGCCTTCCCGATTCATCCGGCGGGCCCAATTCCATCTTGATACATTCCATCGACTTGACCCAGCCGTTTTCGTCGCCGTTAATTTTCACGGGAGCGGTGAGCCAGAAAAATTCAATCCCCTCCTCCATTGCGTGATGCAATTCTTCAACACGTGCGGGGGCCTCTTTTTCGGTCCTGCGATAGACAATCATCGAACGATCAGCTCCAAGCCTCTTGGCGGTTCTCACAGAATCCATTGCAGTATTTCCGGCACCGATCACGGCAACTTTTTTGCCGACAACGACAGGTGTGTCGACTTCAGGAAATTTATATGCCTCCATAAGATTGACGCGTGTCAGAAATTCATTTGAAGATAACATGCCGTTCAGCGATTCGCCCGGGATTCCCATAAATTTCGGCGTTCCGGCGCCGGTTCCGACAAACACCGCATCAAAGCCCATTTTGCTCATCAGTTCCGGAATTGTGAAGATTCTGCCGATGACTTTATTCAATTCAAATTTCACCCCCATGCGCGACAACTTCTCAAGTTCTATATCAACCACCTCATTCGGAAGACGGAAGTTTGGGATTCCATATTTCAAAACGCCACCGGCCGTATGAAGCGCCTCAAACATCGTCACTTCAACTCCGGCCTTGGCCAGATCATGTGCACACGTAATAGATGAAGGGCCGCTCCCGATGATTGCCGCTTTCTTATTCTTGCTCGCCGCCGGTTTCGCATTTTTTCCCCAGCCGTGTTTAATTGCATAATCACCGACATATCTCTCCAGCTTTCCAATATTGACTGCGTCTCCCTTCTTCCCCAAAACACAACGCGCCTCACACTGCGTCTCCTGCGGGCAGACACGGCCGCAAACGGCCGGAAGAACATTCGAATCAGTCAGCACATCATATGCCTTCTTCATGTCCCCATTCGCAATCCCATCAATGAAACCGGGGATATTGATTCCAACCGGGCAACCGGCAACGCACTGCGGTTTCTTGCACATGAGACAGCGGGTCGATTCCTCTTTCGACTCCTTCTCATCATAGCCGTAGTTGACCTCGTTGAAATTTTGAGCGCGGGCCTTTGCGTCCTGCTCTCTTGTCGGAATTCTTTTTAGATTAATTTTTTTCTTTTGTTCGATCATGTTTCACACTTTCAGTCATCGCGAGGAGCTCGAAGGGCGACGTAGCGATCCCCTGAAATTAATTGGTTGCGGGAGATTGCTTCGTCACTATCATTCCTCGCAATGACATTGCTAATTAGAGCCTGTCGGGAAATTCGACTTGTCATCGCGAGGAGGTCGAAGGCCGACGTGGCGATCCAGTGAAATCAATTAGTTACACTAGATTGCTTCGTCGCTTTGCTCCTCGCAATGACAGAAAGTGTCATTTCCCGACAGGCTCTAATTATATTTTCCCAGTCTCTTCAAGTTTACATTTGTGATGATAATCCTCCAACACCCTCTTCTCTTCCTTCACAAACCTCTTCTGACGCTTCATCAATTCATTAAAATCGACCTTGTGTGCGTCAAAGTCCGGGCCGTCAACGCAGGCAAATTTATCTTTGCCGTCATATGTCACACGACAGCCGCCGCACATACCCATTCCGTCGATCATGATTGTATTTAAACTGACATATGTATTCACTCCAAATGGCCGCGTTGTGTCCGCACATGCCTTCATCATAATAACCGGGCCGATCGCAACCACTTCTTCAATTTCTTTATCTTTCTCAAGAAGTTCTCTCAACGGATCGATCACAAGACCCTTCCGGCCATATGAACCATCGTCTGTCGTGATATAAAGCTCGTCGCTCATCTTCTTGAACTTGTCCTCCCAGAAGACAAGAGTCTTAGACCTGAAACCGACAATTGAAATTGTATGATTGCCGATCTCTTTGTGCGCCCTCAAAATTGGATAGACCGGAGCAATTCCAAGCCCCCCGCCCACAAAGACGACTTTCTTCTTCTTTTCTATGTGACTTGGAATCCCGAGCGGACCGCAGAGATCTTGAATTGAATCACCCTCTTTATATTTGAACATCTCTTCGGTGGATTTTCCGACCACCTGCACAACTAGCGTCACGGCCCCCTTCTCTTTATCAAAATCTGCGATGGTGAGCGGAATTCTCTCGCTCCCTTCGTGCAGGCGTACCATGACAAACTGACCCGGGTGTGACGCCAAGGCCACATCCTTCGCCTCTACCTCCCAAAGGAAAGTCACCGGCGAAAACTCTTCTCTTTTCAGTATCTTATACATGTTCAGTTACTCCCGTTTTGTCAGTTTTGTCAGTTGAGTCAGTTAACTGCTCTGGATCATAGTGCTTTTTACGAACGGACTCAACGGGCCAAACGGAAGTAACGGACTCAACTGATAAAAGTCAAACACTTTCTAAAATATTCAAAAACTCGGTCCACGCCTCAAGCGCATGTCGAACATACCTGACGTTGACATCCAGATTCAACACAATCTCCATGATTGAGATGTTCTCTTTTATCTCCATCGTAAAATTTGTAAAACCGGCCCACATAAAGCGTTGCCTGAGATATGGATTAAAGACCTTTTTTGCAAATTCCCTATCTGAACAAAAAACACTCATTCTTTTGTCGAAATCTTTGTTGCCGGTTGTCACAACATGCAGATCCGCAAACTTTCGCATGATCGCCTCGTGCGCCTCCCCCTGAACATACAGCCTTTTATCCAGCAACCGCGAGAGTTCGGTAGTGATTCTCCATCGGCCAACCCTCTTGGCACCGTCACGCCTGACCGGACATTCGATGAGCATTGGATATGTGCGATAGGTCCCATTCAACGTCACGGTCGGCAATTGTTGGATGTGTGCGTTCTCCATCTGGAGCGTTGCGGCCAGAAGCTCAAATGCCGCCTTGATCCGCGCCCTCGTTCCGCGTCGACGAATTGTAAAAATCAGCGCAAAAACTGAAAACGCCAAAGCAGCTCCCGTAAAAATTGTTATCAACGTTGTCATAGTTTGCTCCCGGCTCCCAACTCCCGGCTCCCAACTACTAAAGTGATCTCCCCTTTCAACTCAGACTTTGCATGTTCGAGAAGTTTTGATATCTTTCCGCGTGTAATCTCCTCGTGAATCTTTGTCAACTCCCTGCACAAAACCGCCTCTCTATCTCCAAAGACTTCGAGCATGTCTGAGAGGACTTTCTCTATCTTCCATTTTGATACATAAAATACGATTGTGTGTTCAATATCTTTCAGGCCTTCAAGTTTTGTCTTTCTTTTGCCCGGTTTGTCCGGAAGAAAACCGACAAACGTGAATTGATCGGTCGGCAGGCCCGAAACCGCAAGTGCCGAAATAACAGCCGATGCGCCCGGAATTGAAACCACTTGAATTCCGGCCTCAACCGACGTCCTCACCAGTTTGAATCCGGGATCCGATATCGCGGGCGTCCCCGCATCTGAAACAAGCGCCACTTTGAGCCCATGTTTCATCTCCTCTATCAAGCCTGTTATCTTTTTCTCTTCATTCCCTTCAAAGAAACTTGTCAGGCGCGTATGGATATCGAAATGTGTTAGGAGTTTGCGTGTGTGGCGGGTGTCCTCTGCCGCAATTATATCAACGCTCTTCAAGACCTCAATTGCCCTGGGGGTCATGTCGCTCAAATTCCCGATCGGTGTCGATACAATATAGAGTGTGCTCATATCAGTGGGCTATAATTAACAGGTCGGCCGTAAAAAGTAAATAACTCAGATTAGACGGCAGTGGCATGGGTTCTCCTCGCTCACCAAATGAGGGCATCTCTTAGACTTCGCGACCCACTAATGGATTGGCGGAGCGGAACGCCTTCTGGAGCCGGAGCCGATTACTAAGAGTCAATACACAAAGACTATCTAGGACATTTGCGTCTCCTATCCAGCTTTCCTTCTCCGCCAACCATGGTGGGTTACCCCGCGAATGCGAAAATTCGCGTTAGAGAACCCATGCCACTGGCGGCTGGTAATCCGTAATAAAAACGCTTGAGTCTGGCTGACATCTCGCGTAATATGGCCCGTGGGATGGCGGATCAACCAAAGAAAATAGAATCAGCAAATAAAACCTATGAAATCTTGAAGCCGCTTGGCGAAGGCGGCACCAGTGTCGTCTATCTGGCCAATGACGGAAAACATGACGTCGCGCTGAAGATCCTTGGCGAAGAGGTCGACCCAGCCTTCAAGGACAAATATGTCCAGATCCTGAAAAATGAGTTTGAGGTCCTAAGCAAGCTTCGTCACCCGAACATAGCGCAGGTCTTCGACTTTGAATTCTCCAAAGAACTCGGGAAATACTTTTTCACGACAGAATTTGTCGACGGCTATGACATTTATAATTATACCGCAAAGTCGGATTTTAAAATCAAGGAAGAACTTTTTGTTCAACTCTTAATTGCCCTCGACTATGTCCACAGAAACGGCCTGATCCACTGTGACGTGAAATGCGGCAACGCACTGGTCACAATTGTCGGAAATAAGCCAATGTTGAAGTTGGTCGATTTCGGTTTTGCAACACGCACGTTGTCGACAACCGGGTCTGTTGTTGGAACTGCAAATTACCTTGCGCCCGAACTTTTAACCAGAAGTAGTGATGTGGACCACAGGATTGACATCTATGCCGCGGGAATTCTCTTCTATCGCCTCCTCCACCGCGCATATCCCTATAAATCGCCGGATGTGAACCAGATCATCAAGTGGCATAAAGAACACAAAGATATCACATTCGCAGACGATACCCCCGAATATATAAAGCACCTCATCACAAGAATGACGCTTCGCTATCCGTCTGACAGAATTCAGACGTGCGTGAAGGCGGTTGAGTTTATCAATGCAAGGACAGAGGGGAGATATAAGGCGGCGGCTGAAAATATTGTTGGACAGCAGTTGAAGGAAGGCCCTTTTGTCGGTCGCGCCAAACTTCTTGAAAAAGCCGTCTTGCTCCTGAAGGATCTCAAAGCGAAAAAATCTCCCGCGCAGCAGGGCTTTGTAGTCGCGGGCCCGCAGGGGATTGGTAAAAGCCGTCTCTTCCGTGAGATTAAATATAGATCGGAGTTGGAGGAGATTCCGATAAAGGAATATTCATGTGTTGAGGGCCACGATCACGTCCTGGAATTCACAAATTCTTTTAAAGAGATCCCCAAACCAAAAGGGCTTGAAGATAGTAAAAGTGGTGACGTTCAGAAGCTCGCCCAGATAGAATGGATCAACAGCCTTCTCGCTTATTATAAAGATAAGGGGTTGATCATTGTTATTGACGACATTCAACTCTCGAGTTCCGCGTTTATCAAATTTTTCGACCTATTGGATGAGAGATTAAACGTTCGGCGCACCGAGCACAGTCTTCCGATTGTGACATTGATCGGCTCAAGACCAAGAAGCGAGCTGGTCGATATGATAGGTGCGTGGTTTGACAAGACAAAGCTTGAAAAGATTGAACTGGATCCGCTGGATAAAGGGGATATCAAAAAATATATATCTGAAATCGGCCTAAAGGATAAGCACGATAAAAATATTCTTGAATTCTCCGGAGGCGTGCCGGGGCTGGTGGAGGCATATTGTCAGCACATCATGTCCCCCGGCGGAGTTGCAAGGCCACCCACATCTCTCGCACAGAGCTATCTCGACAGAACAAAAAATCTTCCGGAAGACTCAAAGATCTGCCTGAAATTCATCTCAGTTGCCAGGCGCGAATTGAACTCCGATGATCTTTCGGTCTTAACCGGTCTCGATCGTGAAAATACGCAGGCGGCGATTCAAAATATTATCTCTTTGGGGTTGGCCACCATGGTCTACCCTTCTATGGATGTGAGAGTGCTGAACAAGGCCCTTTCGCAGACAATAAAAACGAATCTCTCCCCCGCCGATCTCTCCTCCATCTCCTCAAAGCTCGGTGAATGGCTGGATCAGAAGGAACCGAATGCAATCTCAGAAATTGCCGATTACTATTATGAAAGCGGAAACAGAGAAGAAACGCTGAAATATTCTAAAGCGGCGGCAGAGTTTTTTGAAATGCGCTTTAATAATTCTGAAGCGGCAAAATATTATGATATAGCCGTTGCCAACGCGGATGATGAGGATCTGAAAAAGAAGATGACGCGCGCCGTTTCAAGAATGGATGTGGTGATGGGGAGATATAAAGATGCCCTCTCCAAACTTCGGGGCCTGATAGATTCCGGAGATAAGCACATTGAAAATTTCCGCCTGCTCGGCATGGCGCACACAAAGATGCGGGACTACCCCACGGCAAAGAAGTGGTATCAAGATGGACTCGCCCTTATGACCGATGAGACGGCAATCACAGACATCGTCCAGTTTAAGAACAGCCTCGGAAATGTCTCATTCTATTCAGGTGATCTGGAAAATTCTGAAAAGTATTTCACGGAGGCAATTGCGGACGCAACCGTCTGCCTGCTCCTGAATAACAATCTTGGTCTTATCCATAATGCCAAGGGGAGCTATGATCAGGCCGTTAAATTCTATGAAAGCAGAAAGAGTTATCTCGCGGCAAAACAAGATAAGCGTGCGCTCTCGTTATGTTGTGCGGAATTTGGTTATGTCCACATGACAAATAATAATTTCAAGGCCGCCGTTGAACAGCTGGAAGAGAGCTACAAGCTCGCCTATGAAATTAGCGACTGGTACAATATCCTTATCATCCTGGGAAATTTGATCCGCTGTTATCAACAATTGGCGCAGTATTCAAACGCACTGGATCTGGCGCTGAAGAGTTTAGAACTTGAGGCCAATTTGGGATCTATTGAAGAGATCGCGCAGAATCACCTGACGATCGGCATTCTTTATGAAACCGTCGGCGTGTTGGACCTTTCAAAGCAACACATTGAGATGGCGCTCGACCGTTTCAAGGCAACCGGAAATCAGCAGATGGTCGGATGGTGCCATCTCACGAAATCATATATCCACAAAGATCTGGATAACTTCAAAGAGGCGGCGGCTGAATTGAACGCGGCCGAAAAGATCACGGCAAAGGGCGAAATGCCGGATCTT
>CAZTCA010000080.1:0-7407 GCA_964612405.1 uncultured Pseudomonadota bacterium | reverse complement strand
GCATGTCAAAGGGGATATATGTTATGGGCATTGGCGGCCTGGGCGTTGAGATCGATGAGAAGAGCGTAATTCAGGTATTCGATGATGAATATATTAAATCATTTGTGACAGACAACTTTGCAGTCGATGATAAAAATATTGCAGTTGGCGCGCTGTTATCTATCAGAATGGGCTCTCTCGACATTCACAGCGCAGATGATGTCGATGTTTTGCCTATGCCGATTGAAAAGGAGAACTATCTCGGTTGTTCGCTGATAGATGACATTTGCAATAATAAGGATGAGGGCGAATATTTTATTGAGCCGATGGGCTTGAATGGGGTGACGCTGAAAGATTATGGCGGTCCGGATTTGATGGCGATATTCCGGAAAGTAAAGACGGCCGGTGTTTTACAGGTCAAGAGGGGCGATGCGGCAGATTCCGAGATGGCGGCTATGTTCCTGATACCAAACAAGAACGAGCCTCCGATTGTTAACATTGAAGATCTCGGCGGTAAATTTCATGCTGATGCACATGATCCAACTAATGACAAGCTGACATATAAATGGGGATGTAAAGATTCCAAAGATGCATCGTGTGATAAATTATTTGCGGCCCTTGATGGGGAATATGCAGAGTTTGTAGATGATCCGAATATTTTCAAGGCGGTTGATAGCGGACCCGCGGCAGTTTTCCCGATATCCCTGACCGTGAAGGTAGAAGATGCGGGCGGAATGGGCGCTGAGAATGTCATTGAAGTTGAAGAATGGCCGTCGGAGGCCAAAAAGATGGGCCAGGCGAAGGAACAAGATGTTGCTGATTCAGGTAGCTATTCGATGTTTGGTGGAGGGTGCGGCCTAGACATTAGCGGCATAGGTTCTCGCGGAACTTCGCTGGCATCTGCAATAATCTTTATTATTTCTATCGCTGTGCCGATGTTTGTGAGGCGTCGTAAACAGAAAAGATATTAAGGACGCTTGACATTCATTCTCGTCTGCTCTAGTGCGAACCATCCATGAATAAAGGAATTCAGGAAATTTTCAATACGGTCCCAAAGACCTATGAGCTGATCAATCACGTGCTGACCTTCGGCCTTGATATTGCGTGGCGAAAACGTCTTGCGCGGAAGGCGGCCGGTTTCGGCGGAAGTCTGTGGCTGGATATCTGCAGTGGAACGGGGGAGACGGCGGGTTATCTCAGAAGGCTGGCGCCGGAAGGGGTTGAAGTTGTCGCGGCGGATTTCTGTGAGCCGATGCTTTCCGAGGCGCGGAAAAAATCCGATAAGATTAAATTCACAATCGGTGATGCAACAAAACTGCCGTTTCCGGATAACAAGTTTGATCTTGTGACCATTTCTTTTGCTACAAGAAATCTGAACATAAGTAGAGAAATGCTCACAAAGACATTTGCGGAATTCAGGCGCGTGCTGAAACCGGGCGGTAGATTTTTGAACCTTGAAACGAGTCAGCCGGATTCAAAAATAATCAGAAAACTTTTTCACACCTATATCGGGCTTTCGGTCAAGCCGATCGGCATTCTGATATCAGGTTCCAAATCCGGTTATAAATATCTCTCCCACACAATCCCCAGATTCTATGATGCCGCAACTCTCGCTGAAGTCATGAAGGACGCGGGTTTCCAGACGGCTACATTTGATCGAATGATGTTCGGCGCCGCGGCAATCCACACGGCAGTGAAATAAATTATATAAGGCAGGAGACGGCGAGGATGATCCCGACGATCAGATGCAGTTGAATTGTTGCGGCGTTGACCGGCACGAGTGCTCTGACATTGTCATAGTTTGTCTGCACGCCCTTGATTGCCTTCATGGCAATCGGAACCGTGATTAATGTTGCCGCTGACCAGACCGGAAGGGAGCCGGTGATGATCCCGAGCGCGATTGTCAGATACATCGCAACAATAAAGACAATATAACCGATTGCGCCGTTTTTTCTGCCGAGGCGCGCGACCCAGTTCAATTTTCCCACCGCGAGATCGGCGTTATAATCCTGAAACTCGTTGATATAGAGGATCAACATAATAAGAAGTGATACCGGAAGTGATGCAATGACAGGCACCCACGAGAGCTCCCCTGTCTGTACAAAATAAGTTCCCAGCACCATCAAGACGCCAAAGTTAAGCCCGATGAAGATTTCACCGATCCCTCTGTGAACCAGTTTGAGAGGCGGAGCGGTATAGAAGAAACTTGTGACCGCGCCGAAGAGGCCGATCCAGAGAATTGGAAGACCCTTCACAATAACCAGATAAATCCCGATAGCCGAACCGAGCGCGTAGCAGATGAGGGCCTCAATCAGGACCTGTTTGGGGGTGAGGAGCCCATTTTGGATCATTCTCGATCCGCCGGTGAACGGCCGCGCGAATTCCTTGTTTATGTCATCGTTGGTACTCTTGTGATCGAAGTAATCGTTGGAGACGTTTGCCCCGGCGTGGATCAGAATGCCGCCGACAAGCGTCAGAATGAAGAGCCCCCAACTGAATTCGCCGGTCTGGCGCCATGCGAGTGCCCCGCCAAGCAGGATGGGGACAATCACTCCCGTGAAGAAGGGCGCCCGAACCTCCGCCAGATACAGTTTTATCTTTTTCATAAGTGCGAGTTTCTACTTGAATTTTCAAATGAAATCAAGGTAGTAATGCACCGGTGTGATGCACCGGAAAAGGCGCCCATAGCTCAGTGGATAGAGCATCTGCCTTCTAAGCAGAGGGTCCCGTGTTCGAGTCGCGGTGGGCGCGCAAAAATTTGCGGCAGCAAATTTTTCCCGATATACGATACACGATATACGGAAACTGCCGCAAATTTCGTATATCGTTTATCGAATATCGTGTATCGGGTAAAGGAATGAGTCATTATATGTTCGATTTTGAGAACCTTGATGTATACAAACTCGCTTTAGACTTCGCCAAACAAGTTGCGAAATCTACCGAGAATACTCCACGGGGCCATTGGAGTCTCGTCGATCAATTCAGACGGGCATCAACCTCAATCGCTTTGAATATCGCCGAAGGTGCAGGTCGTTACGCTAAAGGCGAAAAGAAGCAATTTTATTCGATTGCCAAAGGTTCCGCCTATGAATGTGTGCCGTTGATTTCACTCTTTTCTGCGTTATCACTCATAGATGAAAAAACAGGGTCGGAATGGAAAGAGTTTTTGCAACGAATTTGTCAAATGCTGACAAAATTGATTCAGAGTCTCAAACATGAATAAATACGTCGCCATCATCGCCAAGATGCTCACCAATTTGGTGAAGTCGGTGGAGGAGTTAAAACGATGATGGAGAGAACTCTATTAAGGTGGATCTATTTTTCCATCGCCTTATCTTCGATGGGTCTATCTAACCATGTTTTTGCCAACGATATTTTCTGGAAAATCAAAAATATTGACGCCTCCAAAAACAGGGTCATGGATGTCAGCGCAACGTTGGAACAATGTCAATCTGGGCTGAAACCTTATTTTCATTTTCAGCCCCAAAAATTGACTGTTTATCTCTATGGTACGCGTGATTCTTTTGTGAAGGGATTGGAAGATATACACCATTTTCCCCAAAACGAGACAGAATACTTCAGAAAAAGTAGTGCTCCAAGACCTTTAAATGGAAGTTATTTGACACCGCCAGATCAAATATTAAAAAATATTTGCCATGAAATTGTCCATCATTATTTGGAAAGCTATACCCATAGAGATCAATTATTAAATGCTAAATGGTTTGACGAGGGAACTGCAAATTATCTTGCAGATCAAATCTTTGATCCGGAGGAAACGGAGCAAAAGAAACGCTACCTTTTGGATAAAAGCGGAGGCAATTTTATCCCCGTCTCCTCCATGTTAACAGAATCTGATTGGAATATTCTTCATCGAAAGATGGAAGCTCATTCCATCGCGTATTTACAGGCACAATTTATGATGGAATATTTCTTCAAACAATATTCTGTTGATCAGTTTCTGAATTTACTGCGGGAAATGAGGGGGAATCCCTTTCCAAAGGCGTTCAGTAAAGTCTGCAAAACATCGCAAAATAGATTTTACAAGAAATGGAAAAAAGGAGTTCTTACACTAAGCAATAATGCTTTATTTTGATTGTAAACGCCCTATAAATAGGTTCGCCCTCCTGTAATATGGGCGCGCCACGAAGCACTGGCGCGAACTTTGTGCTAGTGCTAGGCCGACATCAAGTCGGCCAGATAGCTTGAAATACTCCTCCAAAAGGCCATCAGTCTTATTGGAAGCCATGGTGACAAACCAAAGGTCATCTGGGAATCCCTTGGAGTAAGTAAATCAGACATACTTCAAGCTTGGCCAAAATGGCAAGAAATCACGAAACAATGGTTGTGGAATGTGTATAAGAATCCAATGCTGGCACATAGAACACTACCAAACAAAGATCTCATTGAACTGATTGGATCATAAATATTCAGAAAGTATTCTTCACAAGAGATTCTATGGCATCTCGGCACTTTCTAAACACGCCGACAATATTGCTAATTGCCTCCGCAGGATCTTCGATATTCCAGTGGATCATCTTGCTCCCTGCAAAATACGGGCACGACTCTTTGGCGTTGTCGCAAACGGTGATAACATAATCGAACGATTGCATCTTAAACACATCGACTGATTTTGATCGATGTTGTGAAATATCAATTCCGATTTCTTTCGTAACTTCTATTGCATGTGGATTAACGATTGTGGGATTAATCCCTGCGCTGAACACATCGTATTTATCACCGGCAATATGACGCAACAATCCCTCGGCCATCTGGCTGCGACAAGAGTTGCCTGTGCATAGGAATAATACTTTCTTCTTCATGATTATCCTCAATTATGTCTTAAACCAGTGTTGCGTTTTAAGGCATACCTTTACCAACATCAGCATGACCGGAACTTCGATCAATACCCCGACCACCGTGGCAAGAGATGCGCCCGACGAAAGGCCAAAAAGCATCGTCGACGTTGCAATGGCAACCTCAAAGTGATTACTGGCGCCTATCATTGCAGCGGGCGCCGCATCTCTGTATTTCAATTTCAACAATTTTGCTAAACCATATCCAATCCAAAATATAAGATTTGTCTGAATAAAAAGAGGTATGGCAATCCACAATATCGTCAGCGGATTTGAAAGTATGATTTCACCTTTAAATGAAAATAACAGCACCAGAGTTATCAAGAGCGCGATTATTGTTAGGGGTGTCAATACATGAAGGAACCTCTCTTTAAACCACTCTTCTCCCTTGAATTTGATCAGCCATCGTCTCGACAGATATCCTGCAACAAGCGGCAGAGCCACATATATTGCTATGGAGAGGAGAAGTGCCTGCCAAGGCACGGGTAGCTTTCCCACGCCAAGGAGAAATCCACCAAGAATACCATAAAAGACAAGCATTGTGAGCGAATTGATGGCAACCATAACAAGAGTCAGACCATCGTTCCCTTTTGCCAAGTATCCCCAAACCAAAACCATCGCCGTACAAGGCGCAATCCCAAGAAGTATGCAGCCCGCTAGATAACTTCTCCACAGGGGTACTTGGAGCATCTTTATACCATCTACCAAAACAACTGTGCCCGAGCCATGAGTAGCACCAACTGGTAAATTCAATCCGAAAGGCATTTTTACAAGATCCATAGCATCGGGACCGATGAAATGATAAAAGAGTGTTCCAAGAAAAAACGATGCAATAAAATACATTGTGAACGGCTTGATTGCCCAATTTACAAATAGCGTAAGAAATACAGGTTTGCCACTTTTCCCCGCTTTTACAACTTCCATAAAATCAATCTTAACCATAATCGGATACATCATAAAGAAAAGGCAGATTGCGATTGGAATCGAAACGACAGGTGCGTCGCCAACATATATTGCCATACCGTCCAGCGATGTCGCTATGTTCGGAGCAAGCTTGCCCAATACAATACCTACACCAATACAAAGCAACACCCACAAGGTAAGATATCTTTCGAATATCCCCATGCCTCTTTTAGTCTGTTCTGCCATATTTTCTCCTAAATACTAACTCCAAAAATATAGACGAGCGAAAAATAGATGCCAACGAGGATAAATATGACACCCGTAATCTTTCTCATCCATATTTCGATTTTCGTAATCTTATGAAAAGCCTTGCCGACAAGATGAGCTGCAAATGCCATGATAAATGCAAATATAATGACGGGTATGGATGTGCCGACCCCATACAATGAAGGAATCACAAACCTGGAACCATGATTGAGCGCCAAGGGGACGAGACTTCCAAAAAATAACGCCGCCGATACGGGACAAAATGAAAGTGCAAACAAGGCACCCAGAGGTAATGCACTGAGAACACCGAACCTGTCAGCTCCTCGTTGCAGTTTGTCATTAACGCCTAATCCTTTCAGATTCAGACTCAACCAACCGAGAAGTAACATACCAACAAGGATTAGTATAGGTCCTAAAAACTTGTTCATCTGAGTTTGAAGAAAATTTGATATCGCCGGAACAGCAAGAAGGCTTGAAACGATTATGGTTGCTATTATGACATATGTTAAAATCCTGCCGGCCGTATATAATAGTCCCGATATCAAAACGTATCTTCTATGTTCAGATTTTCTGCCTATATACGAAATGGCGGCAATGTTTGTGGCAAGAGGGCAGGGGCTGATTGAAGTCAAGACCCCAAGCCATGTGGAGGTTGCCAATATTAAAATATAGTCTATCATTGAATAAACCTCTTTACCTCGTCGTTTACATAGTTTGCAAAGGCGCCCTTATCTCTGACTAGCTGCCATACCTTGTCTAGTGCCCGCCATCGCTGAACCTTGCCGTTTTTATACTCCACAATTACGGGGCCGGAACTCGACAAATTAAAATCATAGATAAAATGCTTGTTGTTAGAATCGTCTACATTGACGGTATTCCAAGCTATTTGTTTGTTGCCTATGTACGGTAAAACAAATTCCCGAGAATATTCCTCAATAGCCCTGCAAGTTGGACAACGACGATTTCCGTGAAAATAATAAACGATTATACCGTCTGGATGTTTTTCGGGTTGAGACTTATAAGTGGTATTAGATTGATTGTTTTCATTTCCCGTAAACTCGTTGGCTATAAGATAGCCAACGCTTGATACTACAAAGAGAATTAGTATTATCTTAAGTGCTTTCATGTGACCTCTTATTTATTTGTAAGAACTTTTTTAATTTCATCGCTACTCAAGACTTTTCCGGAGGATTTCACTTTGCCATCTAACACAAGCGCAGGCGTCATCATCACGTCGAAGGAAAGTATCTTGTCCATATCCGTAACTTTTTCGACATCGCAATTTATGCCAAGTTCTTTGACTGCGACTTCTGCGTTTTGAGTCAGCGTTTTGCATTTAGGGCATCCCGTGAGCGTGTGCTAAAGTTAGTTGAAATTAGGTAAAGAAAAGCGGTTCCAAACCTGG
>CAZTCA010000079.1:0-7557 GCA_964612405.1 uncultured Pseudomonadota bacterium | reverse complement strand
CTCCTGAATAACGCGCAGGAGCTTGACCTGAAAATTCAAGGGAATGTCGGCGACCCGTTTGGCCGTCAAACAACCTTTGAACGAGTCGGGCGCGAGGACGATTTTCGGAGATTTACTGCTCATCGAATTCCAATTGAACGACAGACCTGCTAAATACCGGGTCAACTTAAGGGACAGAATGGGGATTGTCAACAAACGCGTTGGGTCAATTACGTTGATTATGTTGGATTCGGTTGAATGGGTTAAATGAATCTGTCCTTCTCTGTAAGATAGATTAAGTAATCTAAGTAATGCGTGAATATTCTCCGGTTTCGCTTCATCCGGTCAAATATTCCGTTGTCTTTTTCTGATTTCATGCCTATTATTGGCACAAATGAGGAGAGAAACGACAGTATCAAAGATTGATTTTAGAATCGTGGGGGTTTACTTCAACATGGCAACAGAAACGGTTCACGCGGAGTTTCAATTATGCTGGTAGATTTTATCCGTCGTACCTGGATTTTAAAAAAAGCAGTTTACTATCCAGCGCGGGCAAGAGCGGCGGAGATCGTCAATCGAATCCGCTCATATCTTAAAAAAGACGACCTCATTCTGGATATCAGTTGTGGAACCGGCAACATTAGCGAACTCCTGATACAGGAAGATTTCAATGTGACGCCGCTGGATATTCAGGACATCAGTTTTTGCGATGGAATTCATCCCGTCATTTACGACGGTCATATCATTCCGTCAAATAAAGCTGAATACGACGTCGCCCTGCTCATTACCGTTTTGCACCATACGCCGGATCCCGAAAGTGTCCTGCAGGAAGCGAAGCGCGTCGCCAACAGGATCATTATCATCGAAGATATTTACGTTAATTGGTTTCACCGGCATTTGACCTATTTTTGCGACAGCCTGCTGAATCTGGACTTTTTTCATCATCCGCACTCCAACAAGAGCGACCACGGATGGAAGGAACTCTTTAACCGGATGGGATTGAAATTAATCGCGGCTGAGTACAAATATTCATTTCTTTTCTTTAAGCACGCCACGTATTGTCTCGAGGTTGATTGGGTCAATTAGGTTGATTAGGCCTGTCCGTAATCAGCGGATTGAGATAAAGTCGCCATTTGTGTTTTGGTCATTTGGAATTTGGCGATTGGATATTGTTTGTGATTTGGAGTTTCTGGGAAAAGGCAGAGGCTTGTTCGTCGCGGGCAGAAAACCCGGAACGCAGAACCCGGAATGCATTTTTTCCTTTGCACTTTTTTCCAAAGTTACGTACAATAACGGCGTTAGGTATTTGATATGATTTTCGCAACGGCATCTTTTATCGAGGGAATGAACGTGAAGTGTGGTTTTGGGAAATACGGTTAAACAATGGCAAAGACCACTGTCTTCAATAGAAGTATAACCAAATCCATCGAATTCGATGGGATTGGCATAATAGTGTGAGGCAGATATTGGGAAAGATAAACGTCCTCGGAACGGAAATCGCCTATTATCGAAAGGATGAGGCTAATTATATCTCCTTGACCGATATGGTCAGGAAATTCGGTGACGATGCGATGATTTATAGCTGGATGCGTAATCGCAATACGTTGGAGTTTATTGGAATATGGGAACAGTTGCATAATCCCGGTTTTAACAGTAACGGATTCGTTACCTTTAGAAGTCAAGCGGGCTTAAACAGTTTTAACCTTACACCACGCAAATGGATCGACGCCACCAACGCAATCGGAATAATATCAAAATCCGGACGATATGGTGGAGGAACCTTCGCCCATCGTGACATCGCGTTCGAGTTTGCCTCATGGTTATCACCCCAATTCAAGTTATACCTCATCCAGGAATTCCAGAGACTTAAAGAAGAGGAAAAAAAACAACTCGGCTGGGACATCCGGCGCAACCTCGCCCGAATCAACTACCGTGTCCACACCGATGCGATTAAGAATAACCTGATCCCAACAGAATTAACTCAATTTCAAACAGACCTGATTTATGCTATGGAAGCGGATGTCCTCAATATGGCACTATTCGGTATGACCGCCAAACAGTGGAGAGACAGTAATCCCGATCAAAAGGGAAATATCCGCGATTATGCCGATGTTTCGCAGTTAGTTTGCTTATCCAATCTTGAAGTCTTAAACGCTTATCTGATCAATCAGGGAATTGTACAGAGAGAGAGGTTGGTAACACTCAATAAAACGGCCATTCAGCAAATGAGACTTTTGTTAGATAATGACGCTATAAAAATGATTGAGGAAAAAGGATCTCACAGATGATAGCGGATCAATCTTTTAATGAGGGAATGAACGTGAAATGTGCTTTTGGAGAAAAGAAACCAAGCGGACAGATGGCTAAAGGAAAAATAAACGATAGTGTATCTACTGCTGAATTGGAAGGACATAGGAAATGCGGTTAGCAAATAGTTATGTGGAATTACCCCAAATTCTAGAAAAAGGAGAGTCATGTTAGCACCAGGTATTCTCCGTACACTAGATTTGAATTATGCAAGGTTTGGTTGGCAAGAGAGAAACATTATTTTCAAACTCGCCAAAATCTGGTTCATCTCGTTTGCAAAAGTAACATCCTTCAAGAGTTCGGTATTCTCCTACGTTTTTGCTAAGCCTACCGATGATCTCCACGAGAGTTTTCGTCTCGATCGAGAGGTTCTCGTTCTTTTTACTAGAGATACAACCTTCGAGGCACGCTCTCTTGACTTTGTTGACAAAACAATTTTTGAATTTCAAAACAGATTAGATAAACTATGTTTCATCCTTATTTCGCAGGATAGGCGCATAAGAGAAAAGATCAAAGCCTTGACATCACAAGAGCCTGAGACTCGCTTAATCGTTCCGTTTACTTATGATGAGTTTCTCTATGATAAATCTGATTCACTCATGATGGTAAGACTCAAAGAGTTCTTTTATGGACGTGACCTCTTCGCTTTCGAATCACCTTTACAGAACGATACATACTTTTTTGGGCGAACTCCAATAGTTCAGTTCCTTTATGATAAGTACAAGGCTGGTGAAAACAGCGGCCTGTTCGGTTTACGCAAAATTGGAAAAACGTCTGTTTTATACGCCGTCAAACGATATTTGACTTTTCGTGACGAGTTTGCCGTTTTTCTCGATTGTCAAGATCCTGCTTTTCATAAGCGACGATGGTACGAACTGCTAGAATTTATAACAAAAACAATCGTCACGACTCTACGGAATGAGAGAGACATCGAAGTCGAGCCTTCGGCTAATTACGGCGATAAGGATGCGTCAGTGGCATTCGAAGCCGACATACTAAAAGTATATGAACATCTTCAGAAAAAACGTATTCTCCTTATTTTCGATGAGATTGAGAATATCAGTTTTGATATTTCGCCGACAGAGCACTGGAACAAATCCGAGGACTTCATACTTTTCTGGCAATCACTTCGCTCAATATTCCAAAAAAATCCCCAAGTGTTCTCTTTTATCGTGGCTGGCGTTAATCCCAAGATAATCGAAACGCCTCAAGTGAACCAACTCGATAATCCGATTTACAGAATGATAACGCCTGTCTATTTGCCATTCTTTAACGCTTCTCAGGTTAATGAAATGGTTTCCACAATTGGTAATTATATGGGTCTTGAATTTGATGAGGAGATTCACACTTACCTCACCGAGGATTTTGGAGGACATCCTTTTCTAATTCGGCAGGTCTGCAGCAGGATTCATAATATAACTCCCAAAGAGCGACCTGTAAAAGTCTCTAAATACACTTATAGAGAACAAAAAGATAATTTTGATGCATCCATCAGGGATTATGTCGACCTAATCGTGCAGGTTCTTAGGCGTTGGTATCCTAGAGAATACCAACTATTGGAAATGTTAGCAATAAACAACAAGCATGAATTCAATGAACTCGCAAAATCTGCCCCGATAATGACACAACACCTACTTGGTTACAATCTTGTAGAGAAATCAGAGAACGTATATTATATCAAAATCAAAGCCGTTGCAGATTTCGTTGCTGATAATTGCAATCTAATTCGTACCGTCGAACAACTTGAAGATAAATGGCAAGAAGTATCTAAGCGCCGCAACAAGTTTGAGACTAACCTTAGAAAAGTCGTGAAACTCGTAATCAAGGCAAAGCACGGCTCAATTAAGGGTAAAAATGAATTCCTATCGGTTGTCAACTCCTCAGACCGACGAAAAACGAAACTCGAGGCATTGAGTTTTGACCAATTGTTCGGTGATGATGCGGAGATTTACTTTGATGATCTAAGGCGATATATAAAGAGTAACTGGCCAGAGTTTGAACGGATTTTCACTGAATCTGAACTCTTTGAGGCATATATGTCTCTCGTCAACAAATATCGCATCGACGCTCATGCAAAAGACATCAGCACAGATATATACACTATATTGATTATTGCTCTAGATTGGTTAAATAATAAGGTGAACTCTTTCTTGTCTTAGAATAGGTTCCAGAGAGTTGAATATAACACAAAAAAAATGAATCATTACTTTACCATTTTGAAACATAGCGTTTCGATCTTGGATATTTTGTTTCGCGTAAAAGAAATTGATTTGTCGATAGCGCCAAACGGCACGGCAAGTGCCTGTACACGTTATTGGAAATTGGCGCAACGCACTTGGTACGACTCGTCTCGAACGCGAAGGATGGAAGAAAGAATGAAAGGATCATAGCAATGCACGCCACGATGAAAACATATAACTTCATTTCGTTTATTGTCATAGTATCCGTATTGAGATTCAGTTGCTCACCTTCAACTTATACAGCAAAAGAAAAGGAAATAGCGAAATCCTCTTCACCTCCGGCTTGGGTTAGATCAATCACGAATGCCGGTTATCCCGCAGATCAATATCTTATCGGGCGAGGAATGGCTCAGGCCTCAGGCAATATTGTGAACGACCAAAACCTTGCCGACTATCGTGCGTTTTCCGAGATCACCAATCAAATCCTCGTATCAATTAAGTCGGATATATCGGTTGAGCAAACTGAAATTTCAACAAGTAAAACAAGTGAGATCCGAGAAGCAACGACTGCAAACATTGCCATCACCTCTTCGATTGTTGTACGCGGATTGACGATCGTAGATCGGTTTTACGAGGCACAAGAGCGAGTTTACTACTCACTAGCCGTTCTTGACCGTCGGATTGCCAGTGCTCCATTCAAAACAAAGATCATCGAGTTAAAAAATCAATGCGAAAGCAGCCTGCAATCTTTCAAACGGCTTCGGGCACAGGGGAACATCTTCCGTAGCTTGAGCGAATTGAAGAGAGCGTATGAATGCGCTTATAATTTCAATGATGTGCTTCCTTATTATCGCCTATTTCAGCCATCTACCGATCCTTATGATGATGATTTTCGGGTTCTTTCCATCGGGGAGCCCATTTCTCTTGCCTCAGAAATCCTTGCAAATTTCTCCATTGTCAAGATTCGAGGTGACGAACAGGAAGGAATTGTCGGTAAACCGCTGCCACTTCCCTTGGAGTTAAAGGTTGTGCTTCGTGATACCGTAGAAACCCCCGCAGAAGGCTTAACAATACTGTTTCGCTTTACTAGCGGTAGCGGGAATATGGACGAAAGAGCTGTAACGAAGAGCGACGGCATCGCCTCAAACACTGTTGAGGTGTTGCAAAAACCGCAAACTGGATTATATTCCATCAAAGCTACGCTTGATTTTTCTGGATTATTAGATACTTCAACGGTTTTCTCTCAATGGAACAATCTCTTTAAACTTCCGATCCCGTCAACAATTTTTTATGCACAGCTTAAGAAAGCACCGGCCTTAAAAGTCCTTTTGGTTATTGACGAAGATAATAGCAGCGGTTCAATAAGCGTTGAGACTCTTTCACGGGAGCTTACGAAGGCTGGTTTTAGCCCCTTAACAGAAAAAGATATTGGTAAAATCAATTCCCAGCGCGTAAGGCAACTGCTGAAGCAAAACGACATCGAGCGAATGCAGAGTGAATTTTTCTCCACGTTTTCAATTGTAATGCTTGGAGAATTTAATACAGCGTTTTCGAACCAGTATGAAGGAATACAGATTTACACCGTTACTGGGAATGTTAAAGCAGTCTCAATTGAGCAAAATAATGTTGTTGCTGAGGAATCGTTTACAGACGCGAAAGGATTTGGCAACAATGTGGAGCAGGCAAAGATCAACGCGCTGCAAAATGCCGGACAAAGAGTTGCCGAATCGCTCATTAGCCAGATATTATCCATTTACTAAAAGAGGAGAAATAAAAATGTTCAAGACATCAATAATACTGTCATTAGCGCTGGTTATAGTTATGTCAGCCAGAGCCGTTGCACAAGGCGGACTTGACCAACGGGTTGCCGAGCTTAGTCAGCAGATCGCTAAAGAAATGACGGAGTATCAGAATACTACAATAGCCGTCGTAGAATTCTTGGACTTGCAGGGCAATGTGACTGACTTCGGCCGGTTTCTTGCGGAGGAACTGATCACACGTCTTTATCAGACAAAGAAATTCAAAGTCATCGAGCGGCAACTTCTGAATAAAATCATTGCCGAGCAGAAACTAAGCTTGACGGGCATGGTGGATCCGACTTCGGCTAAACAGTTAGGCAAACTGCTTGGTGTTGACGCAATTTGCTCAGGCACCATTACCGACCTTGCTCAAAGTCTGCGCGTAAATGCTCGTCTCATCAGCACGGAAACGGGAGAGATATTTGCAGTGGCTTCCACTGAAGTTTTTAAGGATGAATCGGTGATAAAGCTTATGGCGGGAACAACAGCACAACAACCTTACGCGACTAAACCGACCACACCCCTGACTGCTCCGGCCCAGGTAAAGGTCCGCAAGGTGGAAGTAAAGAACTTTACTTTTGAGCTGAAATCAGTGAGATTATCGGGCGCATCGGTTATTTGTGATTTTACAATTACAAGTAATGAAGAAGATCGGAGAATGTATCTTAATGTATCGAATGACCCTAACCTTCATGAAGAATATGCATCGAGAATAATAGACGATTTGGGAAATGAATCAAAGGCTCAGGAGGGCCAATTCGGCGATAAGAAGAACAATTGGTGTATTGAAAAAACATTGGCTGCACAAGTTCCTATGATGGCAAGGCTTGTATTTGAGAATGTTTCGACTATGGCGACCAGTATCGCGTTACTTGAAATTGCATGCTTTTTTCAAAGCTATCCGACAATCAAGGCTCAATTCCGAAATATCCCGATAACAAAATGACCGTGACTTTGAACCCAGATGGCAAATGGCTTATGTTTCCATTTAACTTCAACTCGTTAAGAAACGTTACAAATAGCTTAAAAATATGACAGATAGTAAAATAATAAACAGGAGACAAAGAGAATGAAAACGAAAAGATTCTTGCTTTGCGTATACGCCTTGCTTGCAGGTTGGTCAGTTACAGCTTACGCTCAAGGCGGGCTAGACCAACGGGTTGCCGAGCTTAGTCAGCAGATCGCAAAAGAAATGACGGAGTATCAGAAAACTACAATAGCCGTCGTGGAATTCTCCGACTTGCAGGGCAATGTGACTGACTTCGGCCGGTTTCTTGCGGAGGAACTGATCA
>CAZTCA010000078.1:0-7712 GCA_964612405.1 uncultured Pseudomonadota bacterium | reverse complement strand
GCCCTGAAATGAACGGCGATGGAATAACCCTTGTTTTCAACAACAGTGCCCGGAATTTTTCTCAAGGATCTCTTAATCTCTTTTCCGAGAGAATTGAGCGGACGCTTATATTTTTCACCCTTCTTTAATAAATATCTTCCGTTATAATAAATCTCCATGCCGTGATTGGCGGCATAGACAACATTCTTCAGGCCAACTTTTTTTCTCACATCTTTCAGAGACCTGCCGGTGACAATGCTCACCATTACATCTTCTCTATTTTGAAACGACTTGATAAGCTGCTTTGCAGGAGGGAAAAATTTTGCACTACCGGGCCTTGAAACTATTTTTGAGACCGTCCCGTCAAAATCCAAAAAGAGGAAAACTCCTTTGCTGTTCCTGATCCGGTCTTTCAGAATTTTTTTCATGAAACTACGCTTTCGGCTGAATTTGTGTTAGCTCTGATATCACATCTGCGGCCCATTTATAGATATTATTCTCTTTCACAACATTTCTCATCCTACTCATCCTCTGCTTGACCTCGCCTTGTTCCATCTCCACCGCAACTTTAATCATGTCTGCCATCTGTTCAATATCATACGGGTTGATCAATAGCGCGTCGTGGAGTTCGCCTGAAGCGCCGGCGAAGGTGCTCAGAATCAGCACACCCTTTTCATCTTCGCGCGCGGCAACATATTCCTTTGCCACCAGATTCATGCCATCATGTAGAGAACTCACAATACAGAGATCAGCATTCTTGTAGAACGGATCGATCTCTTCATGCGAGAAATGTTTCTTCAAAAAGACAATCGGCTTCCATCCTCCCGACTGGAACTTCCAGTTGATACGATCTGCTTCCGCACTCACCTCAACCAAAAGATCATGATAGCGCTTGATATGCTCCCTGCTTGGCGCACCGATTTGAACAAACGTGAACAGTCCCAAATATTCCGGATTCTTCTCCAGAAATCTCTCGACTGCTCTGAACCTCTCCGAAATCCCCTTTGTATAATCGATACGATCCACGCCCACGCCCATGATTGACGCCTTGATGCCAAGATTTCTGAGAAGTTCCTCTTTTGATGTGACATGTTTTTCTTCATGCTGAAGCGGAATGTCCACGCTGATAGGGAACGGCTTGACATGAGTTGTCCTCCCCATTCTAATTGCCGCAAAGCTCTCCCAATCGATTCTGCATTCAAGAGTTCTTGCAACGGTCTCTAAAAAATTATTGCAATGAAACTGCGTGTGAAAACCAATGACATCCGCGCCGAGCATTCCGTGCAATATCTCTCTCCTCCACGGGCAAATCCCAAATGCCTCCGGATTCGGCCACGGTATGTGCCAGAAAATTGCAACTTTAGTATCCGGATGCTTATTTTTTATGATCCTTGGCAAGAGTGCAAAGTGATAATTCTGAATAAATATATATGAATTTTTATTAATCTCTTCGCCCAAACTTTTTGCAAATTTCAGGTTCACCTCTTGATAGCGGGCCCAGTCATCTATCCTGAATATCGGACGCGTGTGAGCAATGTGACAGAGTGGCCAGAGTCCCTCATTTGCAAAACCATAATAATAACCCTCTTCCTCTTCTTGCGTCAGCCAGACCCTTTTCAGATTATATTTTGGGTTATCGGGCGGAACCGCAATGATGTCTCTTTTTCCGACCGTCTCTTTGTCTCCGCTTCCTGCACCATGCGCAATCCAAAGCCCTCCGCTCACTTTAACAATAGGTTCAAGTGCCGTAATCAGACCGCTAGCAGGGCTGATCACTTTCATCTGACGACCATCTTTGATGTGCATGTAGGGCTCTCTGTTGGAGACGACAACAAGTTTCTCATTGCCCAGTTTGGCTTTTACATGCTCTTTCAATCTATCTCTAGTCCAGATCGATTCACCATGTTGGCGAAGCTTCGCCTCTTCTTTGGCATCCGCCCTTGCAACTGTAAGGCTTTTGGCCATTGATGATATTTCTTTAGAGATCGGGGCAAAGAGATCCTCTTTTGGCATCTTATATCCAAGGTCAACATTCCCTTTTCTGACGCCCTTCATCCATCCTGCCATTTTTGTGATCGGCCCTGTGATGCTCCACCTTATAATGAAGATGGTGACAATCGAAATCACCAGCGCATTGACCAGGAGTCTTAAAAAACTTCTCCTCCATATGTCAGAGAGATATCGCTCTATATATGATGCATCATTAAACATCACCAAAGTACCACTTCTGATCGACTCGTCGTTAAACAGAGGAACAGCATAGAGATACATATCTTTGTCTGCAATTTTTTGATACGCACCGCTTCCGGAATCGCCGTCAAATTCTTTAAAAACGATGTCGAGTTTTTCAGGAAGTTTTTCTTTCAGTTCTTCTGTGACCGCAATCGGCTCTCCTGTAACGCTATATACGGTGATGCCCAGAATGTGGCCCTTCTTCGCACTCATTTTGCGGATTATTCTATCCATTCGGAGAGATGGCCCATGTTCAGAGATCGATCCAACCGATTCTTTCAGGCCTTCAGCCACCAACCATGCACGATGCTCCAGCTCAACTGTGAGTCTGCCTCTTTCATTTCGGACATTAAAATATGAACTGACGCCGACGATGAGCGCCATCGTAATTATTACCGTGATAACTATTCTCGCTGAAATTCTCATAAGCTTACAATGTCTTCTGTATTTAACAGCGCAAGGAAAAGGAGTAGATATTCTCTTAAGTGTCTTGTCAAAAGATAGTTGTGTCTGACGTGTTCTTTCCCGTTTTCGCCCAATCCGCAGGCATATTTGGGGTTTTGAAGCAGTTGTTTGATTGCAAACGCGGCCCCATCAACACTCCTGCACAAGAGACCGTGATATTTATGTTTGATCTGAAGCGGGATACCGCCAACTGCTGACGCAACGACCGGCTTGCCCTTCCAGAGAGCCTCTGTGACCG
This sequence comes from uncultured Pseudomonadota bacterium, assembly GCA_964612405.1. GTDB lineage: Bacteria > UBA10199 > UBA10199 > 1-14-0-20-49-13 > CAZTCA01. The sequence continues at coordinate 4,798 of CAZTCA010000078.1, read as the reverse complement.
TAAGCCCAAATCCCTCTCTCAATGATTTTTGTACAACAACAGCAGATGCCCGTTGAAGCGCATTAATATGAACATCATTTTGCGGAAGTAATAAAATATGAATATCTTTGTCTCCGTTTGCCTCTTTCCTCACTTCGGCCAAAACCTCCCCACCCTCAGGGTCATCTGACGCGGTTCCGCCTGCCAATATCAACTGGCAATCTATATATTTTTTCACTTTCTTGAATGCCTGAACAACACCGACAGGATCTTTGAGCCTGTCAAATCTTGAAATCTGTGTGACAATAGGTTTGTCGCTCTTAATGCCATATTCTTTCAAGACGTCATTAATGACATCTTCAGGCAAATCTTTATTTTTATCACTCAGCGGATCAATTGAAGGCGCAATTAGAAATTGTCTGATGGAAAGCGGCTTTGAAAACGCCGGAGCTGAAAAAACTGCGCCATGGTATTGTTCAACATATTTTGACAGCGTCCGCCAGATCTTTGCATCGGCATGAGAGACATCAACATGACACCTCCATGCCCATCTGTTCTTACGCATCCCCTTCTGTTTTATCAGGGCTATCGGCTGTGGATCATGGACGAATACAAAATCTGCATCACAAGCGAGCTCTTCAGAATTTCCTCTGCCTGTTTCCCAGAAGTCACTCCACATCTCATTTGTAATATCAACCTTTTCGCCGTGAAGCGCGTTGTGAATCTTTTTTGTGGTATTAAAAAACTTCTCGCCTCCCTTGATCACGTCCCATCTTGCTTCAAGGCCAAGCTCTTTCATCAAAGGAACCGTCCGGTTTAAAATCTCTGCAACTCCCCCACCAACCGCAGTTGAATTAATATTCTGAATGGACTTTCCCTCAAGCTTCGAAGCAAGGATCTTCAACTCATCCAGTCTCGCTTTTTCTATAACCTGTTCATAATCGATTAATCTGGCCATTTCTATCCTTTCAATTCAGCAATTCTCTTATCAATTATCACCAGCATCTTCTTTCTGAGCTCTTCTGCAGTGCATGTATAAGGATCTAACCGCGCAATTTTTACAGCCAGCTGTTTTTCGTCAAGCGAAGTCGCCAGCCAGTTTGAAAAATCGTTGGTCGATCTTTCAAGCCTGAGACGTGCCTCAAACATGTGAAAATAGATTGATGAATTACTTATCTGATCCAGGCAATCTCGAAACTCCTTTAGTGTTTTTGCCTCATGGTTGGCGGAAAATACAAAGCTGGTGGCCTTGAGAAAATTAAATTCTTCCCCTTCGGGCGCCTCCAGGTTTTTCAGCCTTGGCCTCGCCTTAATCGACTTCTCAATAGTATCAATAATAGACTCCCTGATAGAACGGATGGTTGGATGAGCAATAATGTCGATGCTGGCAAGTTCCTCTCCCAGATTGTCATCGCCCAGCACCTCCGAAACCCAATAAGCAAAATCGTTCGGCGGTTCCGGTGACACAAACTCGTGACGCTGAAGAAAGTGATGCGTGTGATAATAGATGCAGGAACCGTTGACAGTTTTGAGGTGTCCCAACAGCTCTTTGAGATTTTTTGACCTCACCCCGGTAAGCTCTATCAAACGCAGTCTTGAGTAAAAAATAAATGGATTCTCTGTTGTTATCATATAGTTGGGCAGTATCGCACAATAGGCACCTAATATCACAGGGTTCTCATATCCGATTACTCTGGCAAAGGATTTGAAATTTTGGTAAACAATACCCGGGAATTTCAACAAAAAGGAGTTGCGAATGAGACGCTTTATAATCTGTACAGTATTGGCAATCTTTTCACTTTTTGGATGCCACAGCGGCACCGACATGATTGTTGATGTTGCAATAGCTCCGGCGGATGGTGCCGCCGATCAGGCGACTGATGTAGCGGTAACCGCAACGTTTTCCACAGTAAGCGCTTCGGCAACAACAATAATAACAGAGCCGACAGAGTGGATGACACATCTGCTCCTGCAAAAAGATGCGGCCGGAGACAATGCCTGCACGTCGATATCGTATGACTCATCAACAAAGATTGTAACATGCACACACGCAGATCTTGAAATTGGTTCAAGTTATACAGTAACGGTCACGGGTCTTCTCAATGAAGATGGAGTTACGATACCGGATCAGACAGCGGCATTCACCACAACCAGCACCATATCGGTTTCGTCTATAACAAAAACGTCTGTCACTGCAGATGAAGATGGCGATGGCGCAATAGAGTTCTATTTCACATTCAATTCGGCAGTTCCGGCCGGAGTCACTCCAACAGTTGCCGTCACCGCATCCGGAGATCCAATCGGTCTTGCGGCAAGTGTTTCAAAAACAATATCTACAGACACGTGTACGTTCAACGCTTCCCGCACAATCTGCGGTGTGAATATCACCGGCCTTGACAGCTGTCTCACTTGGCAGGATTATTTAGTAACAGTTTCCGGCGCCGGAATCACAACATATGCAACATATTTCAATTCGTCCGATGATGAATTTGACAGCTCCGCCACACTTGACGGCAATCTCTGCTGGATAGCGTGGGAGGATAAGATTATTAGTGGAGATACAATTGCCGATTATGGAGAAGTTGCAGATGGCAAACTGACAATCACACTTGCCGGCGACACATATCAAAATCTTCATTACTATAAAACCATCGACCAGACGGGCTCGGCAGAAGATTTCGCGGTTTCGTACGCACTCTCTACACTAACAGTTCCTTCTTCCGGCTCAGGCACGGCAATATTTGAACCTCAAATTCAACCGTCCTCAGGAAATGGATATGATCAGATAACAATTGGATATGTTAATGGTGACGGGCTCGACTTCCCATCCGTCCTCATAATGGCAAATAGTGATGACGATGCAAACTCTTGCGTGGTAGCGGCATCGGCCGGAACAGACATACAGGCCATTCGCGATGAAGGAGCCCCCCTCTATCTCTGCTTGGTCAGATATAACGGTGTTCTAGCACAGTACTTGAGTGGCGATGGTGAGACGTGGACACAATTCGCGGCGGCTGATTTTGAGGTAATATCGGGAGATTGTACCAGTTCCGCCGATGCGATCGAAAACAACAGTGCCGATTTTGATCCCGCAGAAGTCACAATAACGGTAGACAATAATGTCTCCGGCTCAACCGCTGTCTTTTCGCTAGATTACGTCCGCTTCAGGGCAAGCGGAATCACAGGAACATCTTCGGCTGATTGCCCCGCATTCTAGGAGCCTGTCGGGAAATGACACTTTCTGTCATTGCGAGGAGCAAAGCGACGAAGCAATCTAGTGTAACTAATTGATTTCACTGGATCGCCACGTCGACCTTCGGCCTCCTCGCGATGACAAGTCGAATTTCCCGACAGGCTCCTAGAAGGCCGAACCCGCTTGACAGTAGGACAATTTTGTTAGATTATCTACATTCGCAATAATCAAAAAAGGAGAGAAATCATATGCTTAACCTGATTTACGGCCTAATCCTGGAGACAGGCGCAATACCGTCTGTTGAAACCGTCGATTTTACCGGCGAAAGGCACATTCTATATCTTCTCTGGCAAGCCGACCCGGTTGTGAAATTTGCCCTGATCGTCCTCTTCTTCTTCTCGATTGTATCATGGGCCATCATTGTAATGAAATATCGCCAGATCAAATCTGCAAAGGGGAGATCCAATAAATTCCTGAGCGCATTTTGGGGAACAAAATCGATTGAGGCGCTCGTTGCAAAAGGGACATACAGAAAGAGTCCTGTGTTTAATATTTTTAAAACCGGCGTTGCATCTCTGCGCGACCCTGAAAACAAAAACAACCTCTCCTTTGTCAAGCGAGACATCGACCGCACAACGGAAGAAGAAGTTGAACAGCTTGAATATTATGTTCCGTTTCTTGCAACCACCGCAAGCGCGGCCCCGTTCGTCGGCCTCTTTGGAACTGTGTGGGGAATTTTAAACGCTTTCTGGAAGTTGGGTAAAGGCGGCGCATCAACACTCTCTGTTGTCGGCCCGCATATCGCCGAGGCGCTCATTGCGACCGCAATCGGTCTGGCCGCCGCGATCCCTGCTGTTATTTTCTATAACTATTTTGTAAACAAGATCCGGCTTTTAGACCGCGACATCACACAATTCTCTGAAGATTTTGCCAACAGAATTGAAAAGGAATATTTTTAAATATGAAACTAAAATCGGGCCACAACAAAACACTTGCGGAGATCAATGTCATTCCGTTCTGTGACATTCTTCTTGTGCTGTTGATTATTTTCATGATTACCGCCCCACTTTTGCAACAAGGTCTTGATGTTAACCTGCCGCAGGCAGAAGCGCCGAGGATGACCAAAAATAAGACGGACATCATTCTCACAATGCGCAGGAACGGAAATATTTATATCGGCGACGAAAAAACCTCTGTAACTGTTGGTTTTCTGAAAGAGAAGCTTGGAAAGATTTATGAAGGAAAGAAGAATAAAGATTTGTTTATCAAAGCAGACTCGGACATTCAATACGGCGAAGTAGTGAAGGTGATGGCACTTGCAAAATCTGCGGGAGTGACCCGTATTGGAATGATAACAAGGCCCGAAGAAAAGCGGGGAAAGTAGTGTGCACAGCAGGCAAGAAACACCAAACATATCGCGCCAGATTTTCTTTTCGGCGATAGGCCATGTTCTGGTTATCGTTATTCTCATCCTCCTCCCATCTCTGAGAGCTCCGTTTTTTGGCCCAATTGATATGGTCTGGGTTGATCTGCCGCGCGGTACAAGTGAGGATATCGGCACGGGGATGAAAGAATCCAAAGATCTTCCAAAGTCCACTATTCAGGAGCAGAAAGAGGCAATGAAGC
>CAZTCA010000077.1:0-7731 GCA_964612405.1 uncultured Pseudomonadota bacterium | reverse complement strand
GAAAAGGATAGAGAAACTAATTCCGAGATTTGATAAGGCGACCTAACTCCTCACCCCGCTTAAAACATGTATTAAGAATCTCATCGAATCGTAAACAACCAATGCAAATTGATCCGTTGCATTTGCCGACCCAGTAAACGCCTTCTTTGATTATCTGCGCCTTCATATTATCTTTTTAAACACTTATTACACACGCCCTTCAGTTGAAGCTCATAGCTCTCAACCCTGCCATCTGCAACACTTTCCATTTTTTCCAGAAGACCACTGTTTTTTAGGATATTCAGATCGAATATTTTATTGCATTTTCTGCAGACAAAGTGATGGTGCAGGTCGGTATTGCCGTCAAAGTGTTCGCTTGAGTCTGAGGTTCTGAGAGACACGATCTCTCCCCGGTCCTTTAGTATCTTTAAATTCCTATATACCGTTCCAAGACTTAAACTAGGCATTTCATCTTTCAGCTGGCCATAAACCCATTCCGCTGTCGGATGTGCGATGGTGGTTTTAAGTTTTTCGAGAATTCTTTTTCTCTGTTTTGTATTTCTGTGGATAACTTCCATGGATGGGAGTTATTATCAGTAATAATTGTTAATAGCAATACCTAACTTTCACATATTTTGTTGTGGATAAAGTCCGTTCAAACCATCTAACTCATTGTAATCATTGGTTATAATTCACTTGACAAAAGGGGCCTATAGAATATAGTCGCGCGGATTCTTTAATAAAATCAATGAAAGAGGGGTGATCCCTAAATGCCCGGTGTTAAAATTCGTGATGGTGAGTCGTTTGAACAAGCCTTAAGAAGATTCAAAAAGCAGTGTGAAAAATCCGGAATATTGGCCGAACTTAGAAAACGTGAGCACTATGAGAAGCCTTCTGAAAAGAAAAAGAAGAAGTTAGCTCAATCAAAAAAACGTGCTTCGTATGGAAAAGAGTTGTTAAATGGCCCTAAAAAATAAGATCGAGAAAGATTTTAAGGAAGCATTGAAAGCGAAGGATGAATTGAAAGTTTCATGCCTTCGAATGGTGAAGTCTGCCATAACAGCCAAAGAGACTGAAGGATCAAGAAAAGAATTAGACGACGCTGGGATTATTTCTGTGATCTCTTCTATAGCAAAACGCTCAAAAGAATCTATTGAACAATTTGAAAAGGGTGGACGTAAAGATCTCGCAGATAAAGAGAAAGCAGAACTTGAATTTTTCAAGACATATCTTCCCAAAGAGCTTGATCAGTCTGAGTTGGTGAAGCTGGTAGAGGAGGCCATTCAAGAATCAGGAGCGGCGGACCCCAGTGAAATGGGCAAAGTCATGAAGATTCTTATGGCCAAAGTCCAAGGCAAGGCTGATGGCAAGGTTGTCAGCGCTTTAGTACAGGAAAAACTTAAGACAAAAAAATAAATGGCAATGTATCCCCAAACCATCCTCGATGAAATCAAGGATAAGGTTTCCATTGCGGCCCTGATTTCCGAGAGAGTTCCGCTCAAAAAGGCCGGAAGAAATTTCAAAGGCAATTGTCCGTTCCATTCAGAAAAAACTCCGTCATTTATGGTCAGCGATGAGAAGCAGATATATCACTGTTTCGGTTGCGGCGAGGGCGGCAACGTTTTCAATTTCTTTATGAAGTTTGACAACATCTCTTTTCCGGAAGCGGTTGAGATGTTGGCAGAGAGATCCAGCGTGACACTCCCCAAACCGGAGAAATCTGCCGCTGTCAGCCAGAAAGAAGATGCGCTGACACGAAAACGTAAATGGGCCTATAGACTAAACCAGATAGTGACAGAGTATTTTCATAACAATCTCAAAGACCCCAAGGTCGGGGCCGACGCGGCTAACTACTTGAAATCACGAGAGATTATTCCGGAAAAAATTGCGCAACATTTTTTGGGTTATGCCGAAGACAGGTGGGACGGATTGGTGTCGCATCTGAAGGAGAAGCAGGTCCCGCTTGATCTGGCGACTGAACTGGGCCTGATCAAGAAGAGAAATTCGGGTGACGGATATTATGATTTCTTCAGACACCGAATCGTTTGCCCGGTTATTACTCCGGGCTATGCCAAAGGGAATCAGCCCGGCGCGGGAAGAGTCGTTGCGTTTAGTGGAAGAACTTTTGGCAAACCGAAGACTTCAGAGGGGAGAGAAGATCCTGCAAAATATCTAAACTCTCCGGACTCGGTAGTCTATCACAAAAGCTATACGGTCTTTGGATTAAATGTGGCTATTGAAGCAATTAGAAAGACCGACTTGATTGTTATTGTTGAAGGGAATTTGGATGTGTTGCGATTACATCAGGAAGGAATCCTGAATGTGGTAGCACCTCTTGGAACGGCAGTGACCAGCGGTCATGTAAGCTTGCTCAAGAGGTATACAAAAAACTTTGTAGTAATTTTTGACGGAGATGAAGCAGGGAAGAAGGCGGCGTTTAGGAGCCTTCCCGTCTTTTTAGAAGCGGGTTTGATACCAAAGGCAGTGATGATGCCGGAGGGAGAGGACCCTGACAGTTTTGTTTTAAAAAACGGGGCAGAGAAATTCGGGAAACTGATTGAAAATGCCCAGGTGCTCTTTGAATGTGTGATTGACGACACTGTTGAGAGATTAGGGAAGGGGACAGACGGAAAAGTGAAGGTGGTGGAAGAATTGAAACCCCTCTTTGCTTCTGTCACAAACCCGGTCGAAGTCTCAGAGTACAGAAAGAGGCTGGCTTTGAAGTTGATGCTTGAAGAATCCATTATTGCGGCGTCTCTTTCCGGCAGGAGGATGAGTGGTCCGAAGAGGGGCATTGCGGATAAATACTCAAGAGGGAATTTTGTGGAGAAGAGTATTTTGGAGTTGATGCTGACGTATCCGGAAACGGTTGCAACTGTTCATAATGAAATCGGTGTTGAACTGTTTTCAGACGAAGCGAATCAGACAATCGCAAGAATGATTTTTGAAGAGTTTGAGAAAGAAGGAAAATTGGACGTAGGTCGTCTTGTTGAAGAGATTGATGAGCCGGAATTGAAAAAAGAGATATTATCTCTGGCGCTGGCGGAGGGGAAATATGAAAACGCCAGCGAGGATATTAAAGATTGTATCAGGGGAATAAAGGTCGCTCATAAGAAGAGAAGGCTGAATGAATTGAGCGGTGAGATTCAGAAGATGAAGAGCGGAGATGAGAGATTAGAGACATTCATGTTGGAGATGCAGAAGATCACAAAAGAACTGCACAATGTAACGTAACAACTTAACGGAGATTTATGGCAAATCAAGTTCAGAAACAAAAGGTCGGCGAAAAAGAGGTAAAGCAGCTAATTGAGTTGGGCAAAGAAAAAGGCTATTTGACCTTTGACGATGTCAATGACGCTCTTCCACAAGATCTGGTTTCGGCTGATCAGCTTGATGGCGTTCTCACAATGTTCGATGATCTTGATATCGACATTGTTGACTCCGCGGAAGAGGGGAGTGATCTCAAAAAGAAGGGTGATGACGCTTCTTCTTCTGAAAAAGAAGAAAAGCCTCTGGAAAAAGAGAAGCCAACTGTCATAAAAGGGACGGAAGACAGATATTCACGTTCCACCGATCCGGTCAGGTTATATTTAAGGAAAATGGGTGGCGTGCCGCTATTGACCCGTGAAGGCGAAGTGGTGGTGGCCAAGAAGATCGAAAACGGTGAGATGGATATGTTTAATGTCTTGCTATCTTCTCCTCTGGCCGTGAAGGGCGTTTTGATGTTGGGCGATGGACTTTCAAAAGGGAAACTCAGGGTCGTTGATATAATCAAGGATTTTGATGAACTGGAAGCGGATCAGACCTTTGATGAAGATAAGAATCGCTTAAGAATTCTGAAGTTAATGTCTAAGGTGCGTGCCTGTGAAAAATCGCTCAAAAAGTGGAGCACAAAATTGTCCAGCGAACGGACAAAGAAATCCGGCAAAGATTCAACAAAGACAAAAGTAGATGAGATAGTATCCAGGATGCTCGTCTCAATTAAAGAGATGAACCTGAATCAGACAACGATAGATTGTCTGATCGAAGATATCCATGCAAAGGTAGACCAGCTGACCAAAATCGAGAAAAATCTTCAGCGTTGTGTTAAAGATGCCAAAGCCAAGGATGTTGAGGAGTTGAAAGAGGTTTTCAAGAGCTTTAAGAAAAATCAGTATCAGCAAAGAAAGGTCATCTCTTCTACCGGTCTCTTCAGAGACGATCTCATAGAGTTGGATCTGACATTCAGATCAGCTGAGAAAGAGAAGAAGAATCTGGAGCGTGATTGTGGCCAAACCTTTGATGAGCTCTTAAAGACCTTTAGAGATGTTTACAGGGCAAAAAGTTTTACAGACAGAGCAAAAGAGGAGTTGGTGAAGGCAAACTTACGTCTCGTTGTGAGTATCGCAAAGAAATATACTAACAGGGGATTACAATTTCTAGATCTGATTCAAGAGGGGAACATTGGTCTCATGAAGGCCGTTGAGAAATTTGAGTGGAGAAGGGGTTATAAGTTTAGCACATACGCAACGTGGTGGATCAGACAGGCAATCACGCGTGCCATTGCAGATCAGGCCAGGACGATCAGAATCCCAGTCCACATGATAGAAACGATTAATAAACTCGTCAGGACTTCGCGTTATCTGGTTCAGGAGCTTGGAAGAGAGCCATCACCTGAGGAAATTTCAGAGAAGATGGAATTACCGATCGAAAAAGTCCGCAAGGTTTTGAGAATTGCAAAGGAACCGATTTCTCTGGAGACACCGATCGGCGAAGAAGAGGACAGTCATCTTGGTGATTTTGTCGAGGACAAGACAATCCCGACGCCGGGCGATGCCGTCACGAATTTCAGCCTTTCCGATCAGACGCGCCGCGTTTTGTCAACACTGACACCGCGCGAAGAGAAGGTTCTTCGCATGCGTTTTGGAATCGGCGAGAAATCCGACCACACTCTTGAAGAGGTTGGTAAAGACTTTGCCGTGACTCGTGAACGTATTCGTCAGATTGAGGCCAAGGCACTGAGAAAGCTTCGCCATCCAAGCAGGGTTAAAAAACTGAAGAGTTTTATTGATTGGCAAGTCGATGAAATTCTGTTTAATTCCGAATAGAGAATGTGATACCTTAAATATCGGGGGATATTACAATGCGAAAAACATGGCTTAAGATTTCACTGGTTGCCGCAATTCTAGGCGTTATTGCCTCATCCGTCTCTCTTTATGAATATAGAAACATGCAAAAGCAGGGGCTGGAAGAGGCAAGTTTCTGCGCAATAAACGAGACAATAAATTGTGATATTGTCAACGCATCAAGCTATGCAACACTTGCCGGAGTTCCAATTGCCGCATTGGGAATTTTGTTTCACTTGAGCATCATCTGTCTGGTCCTTTTTGCAATATTCAGAAAAGAAGACAATGTGTCGCATTCACTTGCATGGATAATGTCTCTGTTCGGAGTGATTTGGACGGCTCGTATGGCGTATGCGTCGTTTGTCATGCTCGGTGCATTGTGTCTTACGTGCGGCCTTCAGTATATATTTAACATCTCACTATTTATTGCACTGACTGTGGCCGGAGGATTGTTATTCAAAAAAGTTTTGTCGAGAAAGATTCTTCCCTACGCAATCATGGTCGGTATAATATTTGGGATAGGTTATGCCGTCGCCCTTTCAGCTGTGCCGGCAAATGCAATAAGCAAAAAAGATCTCACCACGGTCGTCAGTTCACATTTCAGGCAATCTAAATATGATATTTCACCGGAGAGTCTTGAGACAGCTCCCATGTGGGGCAACCCAGACGCGAAGGTGACAATGGTCGAATTCAGCGACTTTCAGTGTCCATTCTGTCGTATGGCGGCCTTCAATATCAAGCCGTATCTGCATGAGTTTAGAAAAGATGTAAATTTACGTTTTGTCAATTATCCGCTGGATTCTACATGCAACAAATATATGAGCGGGCAGATGCATCCCCAATCCTGTTTAGCAGCCGAAGCCGCGTATTGCGCGAGCCAGAAAGACAAATTCTGGGAATATCATGAAGACGTCTTCAAAAATCAAAGAAAGCTCTCAAGAGAGCTTCTCATCGATCTTGCCGATAAGCGCGGAATTGACAAAGAGTGGTTCAGTCAGTGCCTGGACAGTAAAGAGACTCCGCAGAAGATAAAGGATGACATTGAGTTGGCGCATCATATTTATCTGACCGGCACTCCGAGTCTATTTATCAATAAGAAAAAGCTTAGTCACTGGCGCTATCCGGAGATTTTAAGAGAAATTGTGAAAGAAGAGATTAAAAGAAGTAATAAGGATTAAGTGGTAAGGATTAATTGATGATTTGTTGAAAACAAATCGTCATCCTGAGCGAAGTCGAAGGATCTCATGCATGTCTAAGCCCAAAACTTTAGAAAATTAATGACGATTATTAGCGTTATTTAAAACCAAATTTACTTATTCCCCAAGTATTTTCTGGTTTCGCTGGCAATCACACCAGAGAGCCCGATCAGCGCAATCAAGTTTGGAACAGCCATCAGTCCGTTCATCACGTCTGAGAATGCCCATACAAAATCGAGCTTTACCGTTGCTCCGAAAAACGCAGCGATTACCCACAACAGGCGGTAAAGTTTTACCGAACGTTCGCCAAAGATGTATTCAACTGACTTTTCTCCGTAATATTCCCAGCCGAGGAGGGTTGAATATGCGAAGAAGATTAGACCAAAGCTCACAATCAAAGCTCCGACGTGCGGGATTGATGTATTGAATGCAAGTGCGGAGAGCTCGGCGCCGGTGGTGCCGGATGACCACATTCCGGATGAGACAATTGCGACTCCCGTCAATGCGCAAACAACGACCGTGTCGATAAACGTCTGTGTCATTGAGACGAGTGCTTGATTGACCGGGTTGGGCGTCTTTGCCGCCGCGGCCGCGATGGGAGCGCTCCCAAGACCGGATTCGTTTGAGAAGATTCCGCGCGCAAAACCGAAACGGAGAGACATCATAACCGACGCACCGAGAAAGCCGCCGACTGCCGAAGTTGGTTTAAAGGCAGAAGAGACAATAAGCGAAATTGTGTCGCCCAGCGTAGACCAATTTGATATGAGAACTGCAACGCATCCGCCGATGTAAATCACAATCATAAAAGGAACGATGATGCTTGTTGCACGACCGATACTTTTAATTCCACCTACAATAACCAGTCCAACTGCTATAAATAGGACAACTCTCGTTATCCAGACCGGCACACCAAAAGATGTTAATGCCGCATGTGCAATGGTATTTGCCTGAACCATATTTCCTATTCCAAATGCCGCAATTGCCGCAAAGAGAGCGAAGAGAAATCCAAGCCAGGGAAGTTTTAAACCTTTTGAGATATAATACATCGGGCCGCCGCACATATTTCCGTGCTTATCTTTTTCACGGTATTTTACGGCGAGAATCGCTTCGGAATATTTTGTTGCCATCCCAACCCAGCCTATGAGCCACATCCAGACAAGGGCTCCCGGTCCGCCGGCCGCAATTGCTGTTGCAACGCCCGCAATATTTCCAACGCCCACGGTGGCGGATAGGGCGGTCGTTAATGCCTGAAAATGAGAGATGTCGCCTTCGCCTTCTTCAGATCGTTTAATAAATGCCAGTTTAAGTGAGTGGCCTAGATAGCGAAACTGAAGACCTTTAAGCCTGATGGTTAGAAAAATTCCGGTGCCGCCGAGAAGGATGATTAGCGGCGGTCCCCAGATAACTCCGGAGATAGTGTTTAAGATTTGTGTGATCTGCTCCACTTGAGC
>CAZTCA010000076.1:4651-7904 GCA_964612405.1 uncultured Pseudomonadota bacterium | reverse complement strand
GTCGACCTTCGGCCTCCTCGCGATGACAAGTCGAATTTCCCGACAGGCTCCTAGCCATTTCTAAATTTTTTCTCATTAAACATATTGATCAATAAGTCTTCTTTTCAGGCAGGGATTTCCAGTGATCTAGGAGTTTCAGGCATTCGTCCTTCATGAATCCGGATTCAATCTTCACGGGTGATGAGGCGAGTTCTTTCATTTTCTCTGCGGGGATGGGGAGCTCGTTGAAGCCGAGCCTCTGCACGTCATTAATAGTAGTTCCATAGATCAGCCGGTCAATCTTTGCCCAGTGAATTGCAGAAAAGCACATTGTGCACGGCTCTGTGGTTGTATAAATTTCACATCCGGAAAGGTCATGATTGCCAAGTTTTCTTGAAGCCTCAGAGATTGCCTTGATCTCGGCATGTTGCGTGGGATCATGATCTTTCAGCACCGTGTTATGTGCCTGCGCGATGATCTTTTCGTTTTTTACGATCACTGCGCCGAACGGCCCGCCGTCACCGCCGTCAACCCCCGCGTGTGCCTCATCCAAAGCTACTCTCATGAATTTTTCGTTTGTCATATGCAATTATCCGTTTCCGCCGTATGGTCGCTAAGTATGTACATACAAAAATCTCCACCACTCCAAGTCATCCCTTTATCATATGTGTCGCCGTTTGCCCATGTATATGTCCCCATTATGTCGTTTTCGTCGTCTCCGCAGATCTTTTTCTCAGCATCGTCCTCAAGAGTGAAAGTGGAAAACGAAATTCCTGACAAACTATGAGCGCTTACGGTTACTGTTGATCCGGACCAGTTGACAAAAATTGTTCCGCCGCAGTCACTTCCGCATCCGGTAGTATTTGCAAGCAGGGCAATGCCGGCAATAATGAGCACGGCAAATAGTGACGGTGAAAGCGTGGCTAATGTCTTGTTCATATCACCCCCGTTTAATGACTGCTTTGGCATCATATTGAAATAATAATGATTGTAAAAGAAAAAATTGTTGTCTAGAGAGTAATCAATGGAGGTGACGCATGACAAAGAATTCAATAGTGGCTGACTCTGCAAATCTTTCCGGTCTCATAGATTATCAGGAGGGGTCGGTTGTCAGCAAAGAATTGTTACGAAAGGGAACCGGGACGATCACAATTTTTGCGTTTGATAAAGGGCAGGGCCTGAGCGAGCACACAGCACCCTTTGATGCCTTTGTGCAGATTCTCGACGGCAAGGCAGATATCAAAATCGCGGGCGAATCTCATCCTCTCTCAGCTGGCGAGGCAATAATCATGCCGGCGAATAAGCCTCACTCCCTCGCGGCGACCGAAAAATTCAAGATGATGCTTGTAATGATCAGATCCTAAACAAATATGACTTTGAAACGATTAAAAGAGATTGTTTCAGATACCGGAAAGGGTGGTTGCGGAATTCTCGCAATTGCCGATCTGGCTGACAAGCCTTCGCACGATATCGTGCGCCAGACCATTCGCGGCCTCTCAAAGATGGAACACAGGGGTGGTAGCCTGGAAGACACCGGTGACGGCGCACGCGTTGTAATTGTGCCTCCCAAAAGTGGATATGACTATACACCGCATCTTGCCGGCAATGCCGTTGCATATGGTGCGACGGGCGGGACGTTATTTATTGCCGGGAGCGCCGGTCAGCGTTTCGGAGTTCGCAACTCAGGCGCAACACTTGTCTGTGAAGGCGTAGGTAAATATACATTTGAATATATGACCGGCGGTGTCGGTGTCGTGATCGGTGATTGCGGTCCCTGTATCGGATCCGGAATGACCGGTGGGGAATTATATATCTACGATCCGGACGGAACCATCAAGCCAACTCTGCACTCTGATGTGACAGCGGCAAGCCTTGGCAGTGAGCAGGAAAAAATATTGAAAGATTTGTTGGTGGATTTTGTGGAGGAGACAAAGAGTCCGCGTGCGAATGACCTTCTTCAGGATTGGCAGAAAGCAAAATCCAATTTCCTATTCGTAGAACCAAAATAAAGTAAAAGGTGTCATTATCGCGTGGGTATCACAAAAATAAAGTAAAAGGTTGAAAAGATAGGCGCAAGGCTTTATAATGCCGCGAAAAGGTCGGCTGAAACGGCTGGAACGGCTGAAACGGCTGGAACGGCTGGAACGGCTGGAACGGCTGGAACTATTACCAAGGGGGAGATATGAAAAAATGTTCAATGGTGTTGGTCGCTTTACTGGTATTGTCACTGGCGGCGTGTAATTCAAGTACAACAACGTCTTCCGATGATGAAGGCGGCGCAACGGCGGCCGGCGAAAGCGTGACCCTCACCGGAACTCTTGGCAGTGGAACAATCACGGCGAATATCGCCAAATCCACAACCGCCGCCGAGGGCTATACAATTGTCGCAATTGATAATACCACAAACAAGGCATATCCGGCGACAACCGCGGCCGACGGAACGTTTTCTGTAGATGTCCCGAGCGGTTCCTCCTATGTCTTGAGCATTGTAAACGACGGCTCATATGTCGGGCCGGTTGTATTTGGCGGATCAGGAACAGCAGTTAACACCGCAATTACTCCGACTGCGGATTCAGATATTGGAAGTATGACGGTTGACGAAACGTCCGGTTATGCCGCCGTAGAAACGGCTCCCAGTTTTGTCGATTCAGACGTTGAAGTTGTCGCCGAAGATGGCGTTCCGATTGGTGTGGGCGAGAGCGGAAAGAATTTATACTCCGGAATCACAAACGGCGAAGACGGTGACATCGACAAAGACGGAATCCCAAACCTCTTCGATGCCGATGAAGACAATGATAGAGTCAGAAATGGGATTGCGGCCGCGGCCAGTACCAAAGAAGTTGTGAGTGACTATGTGTCACAGGTCTATATGACCAGCAACATTTGGGCCGATCATAACACTACCGAAAATGCATATGATCTGATCGCGATGCGCCTGCATGTAGTTCCGGTTGAGGGTCAGGAGGATATGATTGCAAGTGTAGCCTGCACTGACATCCCTGCGGCGATTGCAAGTACCGCAACCGTCAGGTATGCAGATTCTTTGTTGGCTGCAGAAGCAGAGGATGATGAAAATTCTGTATGGGCCGACGTTGGCTACACATTTTATGAATTAGATGCCGGAGATGGCTGGATTGTTTCGATCAAGCCTGGTGCGGCCCTAACTGTTGGCGATACATTCACAATCCGCGTCACATATACAGATGCGACCTATGAAGATTTCTTTGTAGCACTGCCATATTTTTTGACCGACTGGCCAAGGCTGTTAACATTC
>CAZTCA010000076.1:0-4551 GCA_964612405.1 uncultured Pseudomonadota bacterium | reverse complement strand
TGGTGCCAAGTCAGACAGAGGAGTTCGCGGCCACCGATAATAGTGACGACACATTAACGTACATAGTTCCCACGACAACTGTCGATACCTACTACATTGTCCCGGTCGCAGAGACGGCCGACGACCAGCGCAACGGCGAAGAGGTCTGGTTTACAAGAAGTGTCCAAGCATTATAATGTCAAAAAGGCGTCGGATCTCTTCCGGCGCCTTTTATTTTTATCTTGCGCCCCAATCGACAATGCCGTAATTTCCAGCACACAAACAAGGAGATTCCGCTATGTCACCCGAAATCCAATTACTGTTAATTACCGCCGCGTCGATCGGCTTCATCCACACCGTGACCGGGCCGGATCACTATCTGCCGTTTATAATGATGTCCAAGGCCCGCAACTGGTCCGACGCAAAGACCGCCGCGATTACGTTTGTATGCGGGATTGGCCACGTCATGAGTTCGGTTGTCTTGGGCCTCATTGGTGTTGCATTCGGTGTGGCGCTTGTGAAGCTTGAGTTAATAGAGTCTTTCCGTGGAGACATTGCGGCGTGGCTCTTGACAGCGTTCGGTTTCACATATTTTGTCTGGGGCGTCTGGCGGGTAATCAAAAACAAGCCGCACACTCATTCCCATATTCACGAAGAGGGCACGCCTCACTCACACGAACATAATCACAACGGCGTTCACGTTCATGTCCACGAGAAGAAAGCCAATATCACCCCGTGGGTCCTTTTTACAATCTTTGTTTTTGGACCATGCGAGCCGTTGATCCCGATTATCATGTATCCCGCCGCACGTGAAAGCATCTCCGGAATGATTCTGGTTGCGGGGATTTTCAGTCTTACCACAATCGGCACAATGATGGTGATTGTCATGGCCGCCTCACGCGGATTGGCATGGCTTCCCTTTGGAAAGATCGAGCGTTACACACACGCCATCGCCGGTGCCGCAATCTCACTCTGCGGTTTTGCAATTTTGTTTTTAGGATTATAAATTTTTAACAAACCAGGAAGTGTAATATGGAAAAGAAGAGAAAGACTGAGATAGCAGTGGTAATTGCTGTGATTCTTATTGCGGCGGTCGTTCTGGGGATAAGATTTAATATGCAGGGACGGATGGCCAAGGAAAAAGCTTTACTGTCGGAATTGCAGGCAACAAGGATCTCGGTGCAACTTTATTTGACACTCAACAAATCCCTTCCGGAGGATTTATCGGCATTGACGACGGAGAATTATACCATTGGCAATACTCGTGGCATATATCTGACCGGTGTTGGAATTGATGACCAGAGCTATCCTGTCGATTCGTTTGGCAATGCTTTTGGTTATGACCCGGATACGGGGCGCGTCTTCTCCGGCACAGAAAAATACGCGGCGTGGTGATCCTCATAACGCACTGCGTATTGTCTTAATAATATCAATAAGTTAGTAAATCGGGGTAAATCGGGGTCAGACCCCTGGTGTCTCATCGGGCTCTTTTTTATGACAACTTTTTGGCCCGCATGCCGATAAGGTAACCGCATATGCGTTTATGTAGATACATACTTTTCTTCGTGATTTTCGCCGCACTTTCATGCGGCGGTGCGGAGCAGTTCACCGTTTTTGAGCAACAGGAATTTAATGTCACCCCAATCGGTTCATCGGTGATCAAGGTCGTCAGTTTTCAAAATACCAGCCTTGACGATGTTCAACATCTGATCGGTCTCAAGTTTGATACCGGAAGCAATCTTGAAGGAAACTTTGTGGTTGATAAGGTGGAGGTTGGCGGAGTTGCGGCAAATCCGAGAGATAAGGATATAACTGTTCCGACCGGAAGTGTGTTGCAGTTAACTATAACATATACGCCACTGAATTTGAATACGACAATTGCTACATACGGTGGATGGACTACGGGCGTGGAAGAGATTTATAATCCGAAAGCGCCTGCCCCGAGCAAGGTCGAGGGGCCCGCCGATATTAATAAAGCTTTGCTTGGGATTAAGGGTGATGAAGGCCCAGAACAATCTGAAGACGCGGCGATTCACAGGGCGATGCTTGTGCTCGCTTATGATTATCCAAAGCAGGGGATTGTGCAGGTTGAGTTGATCGGAAGGGCGGTGCCGGGTCCTGATGGAGAAATTTCCGCCGCAGGTGCCGGAACCGGAGAATGCCCGACCGATGCGGGTACGGCATGTTATAAAGGTGGCTTCGCAATTGAAATGCCGGCTCTCATGAGTGATGGAGCCGAGCCTCTCGATCTGACCGGCGCGGTCGTTTTTGGTATTGCCGGAAGTAACGTAACGCTTGATATGAACACATTCCCGGCGGCGCTCCTTGTGCTGAAGGGGAATGGTCCGGGCGAGCCTCTTGAAGGGAAGCCGATCAGCGCTGTTTCAATTGTGATCAGCGGTGCGCCGGACGTTGTATGCACGGGAGCATTTGACGGATCAAGGCTCACCATAAACGGAATTGGATTCAGGATCAGAGTTGTTTTAGGAGAGATCAAGAAAGAAGATATCACGCCCGGTCTGCAGGCCGCGGTCGATTTTAATATTGTGGATTTGAAACTGACTACAACGAAGCCATATACCAACGGTTCAATCGGATTTATGGTCGATACAACTCTATCTCCGGAGCCTTCCGGAAATCCATTGTTTGATCAATTCTTGGGATCTACTCAGATTATTGTCACGATGGATGGGACGTTTAACGTGAATTAATTATCAGACTGCAGCCTCCGGCGCCTCCGCCAAAACTGGCTTCGCCAGCAGTGCCAGAGCCATTTTCGGTAGTACCATTATTCCCCGAGTCGGCATCGTTGCCGTCTGTTTCGCTCGTGGCATAATCAACAGACATATCACCCGCAGTGTTGTCAACGCGTGTTGCTGTGATGGTAAACGTATATCAGGCGGGGCCTTCTGGCAAGGGGAATTTAACCCATTCCTCCCGAAAGCGGGCGTCCACCCAATAGATGAGTATGAAGATGAAAAATGACCTGTCCGCCTTCTTTGTTTACGTTTGTCACTACGCGGTATCCATTTTCAGAAATTCCCATCTCTTTCGCAATTTTCTGAATGGCGGCGGTGATGTCGCTCATAATTGTGTCGCCGGCTGGAATATCATTCAATGTGGCATAGTGTTTCTTTGGGACAAAGAGGATGTGTGTGGGCGCGACCGGATGAATATCCTTAAATGCAATCAGCTTGTCATCTTCATATATCTTTTTCGAAGGAATATCGCCTTTAATAATTTTGCAGAATAAGCAGTCTGTCATAGTGTTTAAGTGTTTAAGTGTTTAAGTGTTTGAGCCAACGACTCCTACACTTCTATGCTTCCTGCAACGTTGGCTCATCCAGGCCGCCGGCGCTTTTCTCTTTCGCAAAGGTTATGGCATTTTCAAGACTCACAGTTCCGTCATAAATAGATTTTGTGAGAAGGGTGCCGAGCAGGCCGTATGATTCCAGTGTTATCAATTGCTCAAGATCATGCACCGTCGTGATATCCGTTGTATGAATGACCGCCATCTTGGTGTTTCTCAAAAAGTCGCGAATCCGGCCTATATCTTCCATCCCGATTTTGCATTCATCGTCACTGTCCGAGAGATAGATCGCTGAAACTCCAGCGGTCTTGAACTGATCTGTATAATCAATGGCTGATTTATTGGAGGCAACCGCCCATCCCTTTATAACAACCTTTCCACGCCTGACATCTATGATTGCCGCAATCTTCCCAGGAAACTTTTTGCAAATGCTCTCCAGAAAATCATGCTTCTGATATGCAATTGATCCGAGGATAATCTTTTGAGCACCCGCCTGAACATATTTTTCAGCGGTATCAATTGATCTTACATTTCCGCCGATTTCAAACGGGACCTTCAATTTTTCCGAAATCTGTTTCAATACTCCGGTGTTCGGAGAAGGGCCCGAGGCAGGCGAATCAAGGTCAATAATGTGAATCAACTCCGCCCCGGCATTTACCCAGTCGCGGGCCAGTGCAATCGGGTCGCTCTTTACCGGTCCCGAAGAACCACTGGCCGACTGTAAAACCATTCCACCCCGAAGATACATGACTGGAATTAGTAACATAGGGTAATTTATAGCATAATGCGGGAGGGAGTGCAATGAGACTCTAGGGGTCTGACCCCTGGTGTCTCATTTGTCGACAACTCTTTTGATTCGGGCGCCGAGGGCGTTGAGTTTCCCCTCCAGATTTACATATCCCCTGTCAAGGTGATAGATGCGCAATACCTCTGTGGTCCCCTCTGCGGCGAGGCCCGCGATAGCCAGAGAGGCGCTGGCGCGAAGATCGCTGGCCATAACGCTTGCACCGTTCAGTTTATCGACGCCGCTCACCGTTGCGGTGTCACCGTTAATAATGATATCGGCACCAAGACGATTCAGCTCCTGCGCGTGTATGAACCGGTTTTCAAATATTGTCTCTTTGATATGAGATACACCTTCCGCCAGCGTCATGCAGGCCATCAACTGCGCCTGAAGATCGGTTGCAAGGCCCGGGAAAGGGGTGGTGATTATATCTACCGCCTTCAGTTTTTTTGGTGCTTGAATTTTAAAGCCTCGGTTT
>CAZTCA010000075.1:0-8110 GCA_964612405.1 uncultured Pseudomonadota bacterium | reverse complement strand
CCCGACAGGCTCCTAGTGAATTAATTAGCTACACTGGATTGCCGCGCCCCTTCGGAGCTCGCAATGACGGGCATAAAGACTTTTTAAGAGGTTTCTGGGGAAAGATTTTATACGTTACTCGCCGTCTAACTCTGGTTCGGGGGGAGTATTTTGAAGCTAATCGTTTTATAGGTGGTATCACTCAGGAAAAAGGTGATGACCAGATCCTTGTTGAGCATATTCCCTGTAAATTCTATCAGGCTTATCTGATGTGCCTGCCCTGTTGCCATCGAATAGTCGATAATGTCTATGAGATCACCGGACCCCGCACCTGTCACATCTTCATATACAGTGTTATTCTTGATAATAATCTTTGTCACCTTGATATTGTTATCGGGCGCCCAGCTAATCTGCATCTTGTCAACCGTGATCGCATCAAGGCAGTTCTTCTTTAACGTAATAGCCTTCATATCCGTCTTGCCGGGCCCGACAAGTGTTGCCTGCTCATTATTCACATCCAGACAATCTCCGCCCATCGTCGAATATGTAATATAATGAACCTTTGATACATCTCCGGATGCGCCGGTAGATGTTATTGTATGTGTATTGAAATCCACTGCGGTTGTAAATTGACCGCGGCCAATCTGTTTATTTGTGGCAATCGGATATCCGCCATCGTTTATCTCTTTGATCGCATATTCAAGACCTGCCTGTGATGCATAGAAGGCCTGTTCCTTTTGAACCTGTCTCCGTCTTATTTCATGACTTGAAGAGACCAAAGAGACAATTGCAGTTCCGAAAATCGCCATAATTAACAGCGTAAAGACTGCACCAATTATAGAAATTCCTTTGTTATTCATATCTATCTAAAATTCGTATACATAAAATTTCTGGGAAAGACCTCTGTCCTGAGTGGTATAGTCCCATAACCACCCAACGTCTGTACGGTCAACTCAATATTAATCCTCCTCACCAGCCACGGCCAGGAAGTGGAATTTCCATTGTCTCTATAGTAATCAAAATCGAGGAGGCCGACTATTCCCGCCAGAAAGTCATCCCCGCGGTATAATTCCCACGTATTTTGAACGGTCTTTCTCTGAAAATTTGTGCTACTATTATTCGCATCAGTAAAACTCACCTTCGTACCGGAAGCTAATGTTATATCATTTGAATCAACAAGCAGTAGCTCAGATACCATCCTGTCCATCCCGACGCGCGCGTGTTCAACTGCATCCCTTCTGCTGGTGACTAGCGAATATGTATCAATCCCGTCCATCAAGACCTTTGCAGAGACGCCGGCAATGACACCAACCACCATGATGGTGAGGATAATCTCAATTAATGTAAAACCTTTGTTATTCATCATCTAATAATCCGTGAGCAGAGTTGACTCGGTAATCGTCTGCGCCGGATCGTTCCCCCACGAAACGGTTACATCAATCCTTTTATATCCGGACCCATCCTGTGGTGTTGTCAGGTCATTTTTCGATACTTCATAGATATTGAACTGTCTGACAAAATTGCCTCCGCCTAGCGGGGCATTCTCATTTGTATTGTAATTGCTATTCTTTACGGAACTATACCCGCTGTACACTTTATCGAAGACCAGTCTCTCAAGCCTCTCTCTCGCAAGATAGGTCGACATTAGGTTTACATCTCCTTCAAACGCACCTCTGGTAACATTATCGAAGAGTGTCATCATCCCAAAGAGACCCACCGATATTATGACAATCGTCAAAACCACCTCAATCAGGGTGAATCCTTTTTGGCGTTTAGTAGCAGAATTCACAACCACATCCCCCTCCAGTCTGAAAGATATCAACTATCACGGCGCCTGTTTCATCAATGACATATATATCCCTGACCGCCCCACTGCTTGCAGAGAGGGTCATGTGATCACCTCCGCCAATGACCGGCTTGCCTATTGAATTAAACTCAAATTGCTTGCTGCCAGAAATACTCACCCCGGGGAATTTGGATAGATCGTCGACCATATTCTGTTTTGTGGTCGGGTCTAAAACAGGATTCCCCGGAGAACCGGAGTATATTTCATAACTCCCCTGAGCAGTGAAAGACCCGCCATGATTAACGCCGGTAGTCTGTGCTAACTGCTGGGCATATCTCAGATCCTGTTGGACCTTCTTTGAAGCGGCATCAACGGCAAGATCACTCACATTGCCAGCTGATTCAATGTATAAAACGACCATAATCCCCAATAGGGAGATTATCATCACCAGTTCTATCAGAGTAAAACCCCCGCATCTCTTCATGTTGTTATAATATCACACTTTTTCGAATTGGCTCAATTAAAAAGAAACCCCGCCCTGACGAATCAGGACGGGGTTTTAGGTTACAACTAAATTTCAACCAATTTTACGGAGCCGTCGGTGATGTGAAGGTTCCGCTCGCCGGTGTGTACGTATACGTAAATGTGGATGTACCATCCGTGAACGTATATGACGTACCGGAAACTCTTGTCCAACTGCCATCAGCAACGCCCTGTGACAGAACTGTACCGAAACAGAGGTTTGTTGCCGAACATGCGGCGTTGGCTGAAGCGTCCAATGTTGCCGGATATGTGCCCGGAGGGCCGTTCTGGACCAAATCATTTGCCCTTTGTAATGCTACTCCTGCGCGGACGGCGCCGACAACGCCATCACGTGATGCCTGCTCTGCCTGAGTCGATATGTTGATAAAACTAGGCAGGGCAGAGACCGCTAGGATACCCAAAATGGTGATCACTAGCACCAGCTCTATTAGTGTGAAACCTTTCTTCATAGTCTCTCCTCCTTTTTGTTTTTTAACTTCTACCAAAATTCGTAACCTGTAGTCGAACTTCTGATCCAACCAGTCACATTGTCAAAATAGTACTTGCCTCCGAAGGGGTCCACCACTTCGCCCTTCTCATTCAGCGGTGCATTTTCAATAAAACGCCGTGTCAAATCCTCTCCCGGAAATTTATAAACAGAACTTGCCAGTTCTCTCAAATCGTTCGGGCTTCTCTGCTTAATGACCTTGAATAAGTTGACAGAGTTCCTTAGAATCTGCAGCTGATAAAACATTGTCCTCTGCTTTCCGGACTTCTGCTGGTAATAGACGTTGGAGCCGACTAAAAAACCGACAACCAAGACGATCACCAACACCAGAATCTTCTCAAACCATTTTCTTGCAGGTCTCTCTAAGCCCATAAACGTCTCCTACCAGTTTTCATAACCCTTCGTACTGCTCGTCACCCACGCATTGCTCGTATTATACTCATATGTATGACCGAACGGGTCCACAATCTTGCCATCATTTGTTGTTACACCTTCAAGATATGGCCTTGCCGGACTTCCGCGATCAAAAGAATAATTGACCTCGGTTAAAGCTTCAATGTTTGGTGGGTTGGTTTTGTTCAGTGTCTTATACAGCGAGATTGACGAACGGATATTCGACAGTTCCGATATCAGAAGTTTCCCCTTCTGAGCAGAATCTCTCTTGGTATAAATACCAAACGCGATGACAATTGCCGCCACCATTACTACAGCAATGATCACCCATTCATACTTCGCTCTTGGCTTTTTTGCCTTTACTACATTTTCATCCATGGGTTTCCCCTCCTTTCAAAGAAATATATTTTTACCAGTTATCCGCCACCCACAACCTTTGACATGTTCCAAATCGGCAGAAAGATTGACAGCGCCAGGATGGCGACCATGGCGAATATTAATACCAGTAAAATGGGTTCAAGTAAAGTAGTTAAATTCTTAATAGTATGGCGCACTTCCAGGTCATAGTGGTCTGCTATGGCCTCCAGCATCTCGTCCAGAGACCCGGTTTTCTCTCCCACCGCCGTTGTCTCTATAATGACCGGCGGGAAATATATTCCGTCAGTCATCGATTCGGACAATGTGGAACCCTTCTGTATACGATCTCTTATTTTTCTCACTTCAAGCGCAAAGGCATGATTGCCTATCACATTTGCAACAACCTCGAGTGCTCTCGGCATGGGTATTCCGCTTTTATATAACGCCGCTAGAATTCTTCCATATCTTGCATTTGCAATTTTTTTTGTGAGTTCGCCGAATACCGGAAGTTTGAATCTCAACCTATCAATCTTGAAACGACCGGACTTGGTTCTGTAATATCTATTATAGCTGTACATAATGGCGGCAAGTGCAATCAAAACAATATACCAGTACCCTCTGATAAAATTTGAGGTCCCTATAAGAATCTGTGTCGGAATCGGCAGATCGGCTCCATAATGTGAATA
The DNA here is from genome assembly GCA_964612405.1 of uncultured Pseudomonadota bacterium. Lineage (GTDB taxonomy): Bacteria > UBA10199 > UBA10199 > 1-14-0-20-49-13 > CAZTCA01. The sequence goes on along the minus strand of CAZTCA010000075.1, from coordinate 3,879 downwards.
GAATGATGTAAATTTCGGAACCACGACTGAAATCAAAATAGATACGGCCATTATCAAAACAAATATAACAATTTTTGGATAGAGAGTTGCCGCCTTTACACTTCTTTTGATCTCATCCTCTTTCTCGATCAACTTTACCAACTCAGACAGCACCTCTTCTAAAATTCCCGCCTCTTCTCCTGCGGCAAGCAATGAAACATATAATTCATTAAAAACTCTGGGATGTCTTCCAAATGCCTGTGCAAGCGAAGACCCCTCTGCGACATCTGTCCTTACCTTCAACACGGCATTCTTGAGGGCGTGGTTTGTCATCTGCTTGCCGATCGTCCCAAGGATTGTGTCCATACTGACGCCTGCCTTGAAGAGGGTGTAAAATTGCCTTGTGAAGATCATCAGATCTTCCGCCTTGACCTTTGTCATCCAACCGGAGAGTGCTTCAAGAGTAGCACCTTTCGGCTTCACTTCTCTGACACTGAGGGGGACCAAACCCTGAGAAAAAAGATTCTCTGAGAGTTCGCCTGCGTTGTCGGCCATCACCTGGCCTGTTATCAGCGCCCCCTTCTGGTCACGTGCTTTATATGAAAATGTTGGCACTGTCTCGTCTTTCGGTTTTCGGTTTTCGGTTTTCGTCGTTATCGATCAACGATAACCGAACAACGAATAACGATTTAGTCATCTTGAGTCACTCTGATTATCTCTTCCAGTGTCGTCACCCCCGCGAGCATTTTTGCAATGCCATCCTCTTGAATGTCCCTGATGCCCGCCGCCCTGGCCTCTTTTCTCAATTCATCTTCGCTCACTCCTGCGGATATCAGTTTTTTGAACTTTTCGTTTACGGCAAGCAATTCAAATATCGCGGTCCGGCCTTTATAACCACTCATCCTGCATTCTTTACAACCTTTGCCCTGATAGAGAACCACATTTTTTGCGGATGATTTTTTATCGAACGCACCGAGTTTGGTAAGATATTTGATCTGCTCTTCCGAGGGAGTTATCTCCTTCTTGCACTTTGAACACACCTTTCTCACTAACCTCTGAGATAGGACACCTAATAAAGCAGACGAAACAAGGAACGGCTCCACACCAAGATCCGAGAGCCTCATCACCGCACCTATCGCCGTATTTGTATGGAGTGTTGAAAAAACCAAATGTCCCGTCATTGCCGATCGAACGGCGATATCCGCCGTTTCACGGTCTCTGATTTCGCCCAACATTATTATATCCGGATCCTGCCTGAGGATCGATCTGAGGGCTGAAGCAAACGTCAAGCCTGCTTTGGTGTTGACCTGAGCCTGTGACACTCCGACAATCTCATTTTCAATCGGATCTTCCACCGAAACAATATTCTTCTCCTGAGAATTCAATTTTTGCAGAGCGGCGTAAAGGGTTGTGGTCTTTCCTGAACCGGTTGGGCCTGTCACCAGAAATATTCCGTGTGGCTTTGTGATAATATCCGTAAATTTATCACGTTCGCTCTCTGAAAAGCCGAGACCCTCCAGACCAATCACGCTCTCCTTGATCAATATACGGATGACCATCTTTTCGCCGTGCATCGTTGGGTATGATGAGAGTCTCAAGTCGACCTGATTTCCGACAAGCCTCAGCCTCACGCGGCCGTCCTGCGGGACACGTCTCTCTGCGATATCCATCCCCCCCATAATCTTCAGTCTTGAGATGATGGGCAGATGCATCTTCTTGGGAAGATTTAATCTCTCCTCTAAAAGTCCGTCCACGCGGTATCTGACCCGTAGAGAGGTCTGTTGAGGTTCAATGTGAATATCGCTTGCGTTTTCATTATAGGCCTTCACCACAATACCATTCGTAATACTCACAACCTTCGTTCCAGAGGCCAGTTCTTCCAGATTCTCCGAACCATCCACTTCTCCATCCCAGCCATAGTCAACAATCTCGACCGTCTCATCCATGGCCGAAATCGAACCCTCCTGAACACGATAATGCATCCGGACAGCCCCATCTATCTCCTCTTTGGATGTGAACACAGGATCTATGTCATGTTTCACAATCGCCTTGATCTCATCTAATGCAAACAGATCGAGAGGATCACCCATGGCCACCGTCAGCACGCTCCCCTGTTTCTCGATCGGCATCAGATGATACTTCTGCACGACAGCTATGGGGACAATTTTGACCGCATCGGGGCTGATAATTTTATCTTTTAACGAAATAAACGGGATGCTTAATTTGTCTGCAATAAATTGAAGGATCTGGGACTCCGAGACAAAGCCCTTTTTGATCAGGATATGACCGATGTCTCCGCCCAGACTCTTGTGTGTGACCTGCGCCACCGCATACTGCTCTTTGGTGACAAGACCCTCCTTGACCAGTTGTTCGGGAAGATTGTCTATGACATGAAAGCTGAGTTCGTCTTTGTATGGCATGGAGAGGGATAATACACGAAAACGATGAAGGCGTCAAACTTGTACTGCTGTTCTGCTGTTGACTGCAACACAGCTTTATCTAATCCAAGTGCCGAAGCGTTTCCAGCGGAGCCAGCCAAAATCGTGGTCAAGTGACAGCCAGACAAACATGGCTTTGCCTTTTATATTCTCCATCGGCACAAGGCCCCATTCGCGCCCGTCACTTGAATTGTCGCGGTTGTCACCCATAACAAAGAGATGGTCTTCAGGAATCTTAATCTCACCGCCGTGCTCTCTCATAAAATATCCCATCGGGCGCCAGTGATAATGTCTTTCGAATTGCACAAGGTGCTCAGCGGCCCCAAGATTCTCTTTAGCAAAATCCAATTCATCCCAACCTTCAACATACGGAAGACTACTCTTGCTCCACCCGTTATTCGTTACATCTAACTTTCTCTTATCCTCTTTATTGGCCTCTACAAATATCGGAGTATCTTCAACCTTCTCACCATTTATATACAAATCTTTTCCGTCAGCCTTTACGATATCACCCGGAAGACCGACAACACGCTTGATGAAGTCTTTCGACTCGTCGACCGGATAAATAAAGACTATCACATCACCCCTGTCGGGCGTTTTGAACTGGAAAAAGTGCTTCTTCGTAAACGGCGGCCTCAGGCCATAAATAAATTTATTCACAAATATATGATCACCGACAAGAAGTGTAGGTACCATTGAACTTGATGGAATCTTAAAAGGTTCAACTATAAATGACCTGATAAACAGCGCGATAACCACTGCTATCAGTATTGATTCAATGTATTCTCTGGTTTTGCTTTTATTTTTCATTATACCTCACCTGGTACGTTAGTACGTTAGTAAACATATGTTGCAAATGATAAAGCAATTATTTGCTTACCAGAGCACTAGAGTACTAGCGCACTATTTCACTTTCAACACACTTAAAAACGCCTCTTGTGGAACTTCTACCCTGCCTACCATCTTCATCCTCTTTTTTCCGGCCTTCTGTTTTTCAAGAAGCTTCCTCTTTCTGCTCACGTCACCGCCATAACATTTCGCCGTGACATTTTTTCTCACCGCCGTCACGGTCTCTCTTGCAATCGGCTTGTTTCCGATTGCGGCCTGAATCGCCACCTCAAATTGTTGTCTCGGTATCTCTTTTCTGAGCCTCGCTACAATATCCCGACCCCTATTGTAGGCCTGATCACGATGTACAATAACAGACAGGGCGTCCACCGGATCCCCGTTTATTAATATATTCAGTTTCACCAGATCACTTGTCCGGTACCCGCAGAATTCATAATCGAGCGATGCATATCCCTTTGTGCACGACTTTATTCTGTCATGAAAATCGAATATCAGTTCCTGAAAGGGGAGATAGTATTGTATCTTCACCCTGTCCTTGCTCAAATATTCCATATGCTTCTGCTCGCCCCTCTTATCTTGACACAACTGCAGAATACTCCCGACAAACTCTGAT
>CAZTCA010000074.1:0-8171 GCA_964612405.1 uncultured Pseudomonadota bacterium | reverse complement strand
AACCGCCCTTGCAATACCCAGCTTAAAACCGAGTATCCTTGCTGTCATGATTATGGCCAGAACATTGATAGCCGGACCGGAATAGAGAAACGCAATTGCCGGACCAAGACCAGCACCTCTCTTATAGATACCAGAAAAAAGCGGCAGTACCGTGCAGGAGCAGACAGCAAGTATGGCTCCTGACACGGACGCGACACTGTAAGCCAAGGCTTTATTTGCCTTTGCTCCAAAATATTTGATGATTGAGGCCTGACTTACAAATACCGATATTGCTCCCGCGATAAAGAAAGCCGGGACCAGACAGAGCATTACATGTTCCTGTGCATACCATTTAGTCAGCGCGAGCGACTCGAACAGAGGTCCATGAAACGGAAGTATTCCAAGTGGAAAAAAATAAAAGACGAGGAACACCGCCAGCATAAGGATAAATTTATAAATCTCTTTCACTTCTTTCCCCGTGAAGTTATTATTTTGCAGCAACCGCCTTCAATTTTTATGGCTTTAAGATTTACAAAGGCGTCAGTCACTTTTTTGTGTGCGGAGGCTAGAATTCTTGAAATTGTCGAGCGGTGAATTTTCATTTTAGTCGCCACTTCTTCCTGCTTCAAATCTTCAAGATAGGAAAGCCGCATGGCCTCAAATTCATCCAAAGACAGAATAACTCCTTCCAATTCCGAAGTTTTTTTACATTTTGGCCTGAAGCAACGTTCATTTGTGTCACACCTGATCCATCTTTCCTTTTTCGGTCTCATGGCTCGACCCTAACATGATAATGCACAAATGTGCAATATATTATTTTGAACGTGTTATCCAAATTTCTTTGAGTTGGTTTACAACAGAGTCAATTTCAATCATGGTTGTGTTTCTGCCCAAACTAAAGCGAATGGCCCCCATGCCTGCTTGTGGTGAAACGCCCATTGCTGCGAGCACAGGTGAGAGTTTGACAGAACCTTCATGACAAGCCGAGCCGGTCGATGCCGCAACACCATCCAGTTTGGAAAGGATTTCTGAACCTACTTTATTTACAAATGATATGTTAAGCGTATTCGACAGTCGTTCGGTGGGATGACCGTTCAAGACAACGCGCTCACCGAATTCCTCATGCAACATTTCCCAGAAACGATCGCGCAGTTCCTTAACTTGGGACATTCCAGTCCATGATTCGGCAATCTCGCACGCCATGCCCAGTCCCACATTGAGGAGAACATTCTCCGTGCCGGCCCGTCTTCCACTTTCGTGACCTGCTCCGTGCATCATCGGTTCGATTTTTGTGCCTTGTTTGATGTAAAGCGCGCCAACTCCTTTAGGGGCATAAACCTTATGCCCTGCCACAGTTAGAAGATCCACTCCCAATTTTGAAACCTTTGTTGGAATTTTTCCGATGGACTGCGCCGCATCCGTGTGAACAGTAATACCATGCTCATGAGCAATCTTGGCTATGTCGGCAATGGGCTGTATGGTTCCTACCTCGTTGTTGGCGTGCATGATCGATATCAGGATTGTTTCTTTCGTAATGGCCCTGCGAACCGCGTCCGGATCGATAAGCCCATAGCCGTCAACACCAACGACCGTTATATCGGCTCCAAGCCGTTTTAGAAAATGGCAAGGTTCAATGACTGCTGGATGTTCTATCGTCGAGGTGATGATGTGATTACCGCGTTCCCGCAACGCGTGAAAGATGCCCTTGATGGCATGATTGTTTGATTCCGTTCCTCCGCTCGTGAAAACGATTTCCGAAGGAAGACATCCCAACAGACCGGCTATCTGTGAACGAGATTTCTCTACCGCTTCTTTGGCTGGCAGACCGGCCCAGTGATGGCTGGATGGATTTCCATAATGGTCCGTTATGAACGGCTTCATTGCCTTCGATACTTTAGGGGCGATGGGGGTGCTGGCGTTGTAATCCAAATATATCTTTTTCATGTCTGTCTCCTCTAAAACTCATATCTTAAAATAAGATAGACGTTGTCATTTTTATCCATTTGCCCAAAAAAGGTATTGTTCTTCTTGCCCCCGAAGATATTTCCTCCCAGAGCTGCCCAAAGTTCATCAGTAAAGTGATACTGGACCTCTGGTATGATCTGATAGTCTAAGTCTGAAGGGCTAAAGAAACTAAAGAGGGAAAGCTTCAATGTCTGATGAGCCAACATCTGTGTGAAACTGGCCGTGACCAGCTGACGAAGACGGTCCTGGACAGGAAAACCAGCGGGTAAATTAGCCTGGTAGGCGCCATGGTGAAACATATATTCTCCATAATACTGGAATCCCAACGTTGCCTCTTTCCAGAGGGGGTGCTTATAGCCGAGAAAATATCGCGCCTGTGAGTTTGGAGTGGAGTAGTCGTTTCCATTTCTATCATCTAGAGAATCGTAATATCCAGATTCAAGACTGAACACACCTCCCAAAACAGCTCTTTGGGTGCTGAGACCATAAGTTAGAAGCTTTGGGAATACATATGATATCTCTGTTGGTGCTGTTATACTGTTCAACAGAGCGCCGGGAGTGCGCCAAAAACCCTTTGAGAAATAGATGGAGGTATCGAAACCTGCAATGTCACGCTGGATCCGAACTGCAACCTCCACATTCTTAAGACTCTTTGTGGGAAGGACGGTTTGCCTGGCGGTTACTGATGGAAAGGGATCGAACAGAAAAAAGCGAGCGCTCGTCGGCAAATTGTCTTGTCGGAATATCGGTGTGACGACCAATTTAAGTGAAAAGATTTTGGGATAAAGAACGATCTTTATAGCATCAGATCCGATCTTCAAATACTCCAGAGGTTGGCCTGAGAAGAAGGCGGCCCAGTCTTTGGGAAAAACATCGTTGATAAAGAGGAGATCACCCACCCCCCAGGTAATGATCTGCCTGCCCATCCGGAAATCGATATATTTGGAGGTGAATTCTGCATAGGCCTCTCTAAGGTCTATATTGGCGGTGTTTGTTAAGGCATCGTGAAAGAAGTCTACCTTTGATTCCATGCCCGCAACTCCGGATTTATCGTGCGCACTGAGATCCAGCCGCAACCTCTCTTCTCCCAGAAGGAAATCTCCACCCTCAGAATTTTGTGGCGCTTCACCATTGGTCCGCACTGAAAACTCCCCCTGTACAAAACCGTGAAGGGAGACATTTCCGGCAAACAGAGCGCTACCGTGAAAAAACGTTGTAACAGATAAAAAGAACAGAAATATTTTTGATTTCATTGAATCCATTTTTGCGGCGGCTTTCGCAAGTGACGTTCGGAGAAGAGATCCTCACTTACTCCGATATCATATTTCACCTCCTGGAAGGCTACCTCCGTTCGATGCCCACTCTTTAAGTTTTTCATTGTCCTTTTGGTAATGGTTGGAAACCCTTGGATCTCCTTTACCTCATCTGCTGTAAATTGACGATAAAGCTCTCCCCGCATATTGTAGTATTCCTCTTTTAATGGGAGAAAATTGCTTTTATCAATCCAACTCACCTTTTTGGTGTAGTCTGCTCCCCCCTTGGAAACACTTTCAACCACATAACACTCTTTCCCATTATAAATTTCTTCCTTCAAGAGAGTGTGATTATCTGAGCCGGGGTCGCGGCCGGAGACATCTTCGTATGTGAAATCAGAGCCGAAAAAACTTGAGCGTTTGTCACTGGCCGCAATACGCTGAACCAGATTGATAGAGGGTATAAAGAGCCAGCGATCGTCATCCCTGTTCGGATATTTATAGACCATATAAGTGGTTCCACGCACATCGGCAGGTTGGTGAAAATAGGTGAAGTATTTCTGGTTTCTGCCATCGGCCTCATCTTTCCTGATCATAATCATTTCTCGTCTACGCTCATTGCCGGCTTTGCTGATTAAACGCATGGCCACTTTGGCCTTTCCATCATTTCCTGCATAGTAGTATGCGAGGTGTGATTTTTGAATGATCTCCCCAGCGGTCATTGCTTGGGCAAATAGAGGTAGACTTGAGATCAACAACATGAATGAGCTTAAAATTACATATTTAAGGATTTTCATTCGATGCCTCCCTGTAAAAAGGATTTTTCGAGAAATCGACTTGCCGCCGGTAATAACAACAATGTAGCCAAAGTGCTGAAAACCATTAGCAACGCAAAAAAGATTCCCACGGTTACATAAGGGGTTAAAGTTGAAAGTGTTAGAGGCAAGAAACCAAATGTTATAACAATGGCATTTCTTAAAATAGCCCTGCCCGGTTCACCAAACATATGACGGATGGCCTCCTCAAGGTTACGTGTTTTCAGGTAGTATGCCTTAAAGCGTTGGAGAAAGTGAATAGCAAAGTCGACTCCCAGTCCCAGAGCCATGGCAGAACAGACTGCAATCGGCATATCGTAATCTTTACCGACCCAACCTACCAGACCGTAAGAAAGGATTATTGCCAGCACAAGCGGCATCATTGAAAGGAGACCAACAATCAGGGAACGAAATTCTATCATTATCAATAAAAAAACCACGATAAAGCTGGCGAGAACTGCCTTGAGCATTCCGAAGACCATCTGGTCCTGCCAGATCTTGTTGATGTAGGTAAGTCCTGACCATTTGAGTGAGATCCCTTTGGGTGGTGGATTTTTTGCGGTAAAGTCATCCAACCGAGCTTCAACTATTCCCATCTGCTTATTGTCTCCGCCTTTAAGTTGCAGCCATATATTTGCCTTGCTTGCCCCATAATCGATGAAATTATCCAGATCATTTGGATCGCCAGAAGATTGAAAGAGAAAGAGAAACTGGCCGACTGCATCTTTTGAATCGGGTATAGCATCATACGCCGGATCGTTTTGATGGAGAACAAGATTGATCCGCTTCACAATGTCGGCGACGGAGGAGGTTTTTCCAACCAGGGAGTCATTTTCCAGATAAGATTGCATACCCGATAGATACTTAAGCACCTCCGGCCGCTTCAGATCTCCAGGCTTTTCACCTTCGGCGACCAGATATGCCATATATGTTCCTCCGAAAAGTCGGTTCATGACGGTATCGGCTGTTCGTAACCTATGTCCCTCCTTAAACCATCTAACAGGGTTGTCATTGATATTGATCCTTCCCACACCGAAAATTCCAACGATGAGAAGGATCAAACCAAGGAGGAGGACAAGACGAGCTCTGGAAAAAGCGAACCTTCCCATCGGTTTCAAAATTCGGTCAAGGATTGAAGAGTGTGCAGATCTTTCTTTGGCCATGATCTTTTCGAGCCCTCTATCACTCATCAGCGAAATGACCGCTGGGACAATGGTCATGGAGAAAAACCAGGCGGCCATGATTCCAAAAGCGACAAAGAGACCGAAAACCCGCACCGGAGGTATGTTAGCCAGGGAGAGTGAGGCAAAACCGACGGCTGAAGTGAGTGATGTATAGAGCATTGGTCGATATAGTGGCTGCATGCCCTCCAAAATGGCGCGACGTTTATCGCCCAGAACTCTATATCGGTCAAAAAATTCGCTCAAGATATGCACATCATCTAGAATTGCGATGGGCATCAGAAAGACCGGGATCATCGAACTCATGATGTGCACGGTATTTCCAGTGCCGATCAAGAGACCCATTGCCCAGATTACCGCAAACATGGCATCCATTCCGATCGGTAGTAAAAAGGCCTTTTGTCTAAATAATAAAAAGACTAGAAAGAGGATCACCATGAAAGCGATTGGCGCTACCACAGCCATCTGGATAAACATTTCGTGACCAAAGGTGTCTTCTGCAATAGGAAGTCCTGCCAAATGGTAGGTTTGGCCGGGCAACAATTTGTCTTTGAGAATCTTCTCAATTTTACCCGCAATCTGAAAGCTTAAATCTTTTTTCTCAATCGGCACATAGATCGCTATGGCACTACCGTCTTCCGCACCGATCTTTTCTGAGAGAAACGGGTTTTCGGAAATCTCCCTTCAAAGCTTTAATAGATCTTCCTTGGTTTGTGGAATTTCGCTCATTACCGGACGAACATTTAGAACCCCGTTTTCCGACAAAACGTTGTCTGTCGTAGTGAGGCTAATTACATCTTCGATAATTACGCCGGGGATTTCTAATATATCATCTGTAGCCTCTGCAATCCGGTTGAGAGATTCCGAAGAGAACACTCCTTTTTTATCGCTTATACCTACGACAATGAGGTCACGGATTCCGAAATCCTGCTTCACCTGGTTATAAAAAACCCTGTCCGCCTGGTTGGATTCCAGCATATTTTCCGGATCGGTATCGATCTTGATCCTCAGAAATTGAAGACCAAATAAGACAGTTATTATAATAACCGTAGAGATTATGGTCTTTGGTCGGTCAAGCGCCAAAGTGGTAAGTCGACTTAGAAATAGTTTCTTCATTAGAAAACCTTCCATTGTCTGGTTATTCTTTAACTCCCAACTTCTTTAGTAACCACATCATTGGGCACCAGTTGGTGAAGCCGGACTGAAACAGGCTGAGGCCAACCAATACCGTAATAATAAGCCAATATTCTGAGTGGAATCTGGATAGGACCAAAGAAGTTAAAACGAATATTCCAGCCATAAGTCTAAGCGCCGATTCTAATCTCATTCTCAGCTCCTTTTTTCAGTTGCATAAAGTAAGTGAAATAGCACTTTATCTTCATGGTTTATAGGCTCTTATGTTGGCACAGAGAGCAAGTTTATGACCTGTCCTTGCATTTCTGATTTTAGATATAATCTCGATGTTCTTAAATCCCACTTTCTCCATTAGGCTTAGGAATTTATTTTCAGGCAATGCCCCGCCAATACATCTAAACCAATCATCAATGTTCTTTCTTATGTCTTTAGGCAGACTATCCTGCAGAACGATTTCGCAAAACACCGTTCGACCGCCGGGCTTTAAGACCCTAAATACCTCCCGCATAACAGCTTCTTTATCCGGAGAAAGATTATAGATTCCGTTGGAAGCAACAACATCAAAATAAACATCTTCAAAGGGAAGATTGTCGGAGTGACCGTTTAAAATTTCTACATTGTTAATACCAACAGCATTCATACTTTGCCTTGCCTTATTAACCATATCCTTTGAAATATCCACACCGTACGCCTTGCCACTAGCGCCCAAGGCTTTTGCATAAAAATAAAGATCAAGGCCCGCTCCACAACCAAGGTCTAAAACCATCTCTCCTGTTTTTAACTTAACAAAAGGTTGAGGATTGTTGGCGCCGGTAAAAGATTCGTATAGAGACGTTGGTAGCGTCTCAAGTATCTGCTTGGGGTAACCCACCATTAAAGCAAACTCTTTTCCTACGGGAAAATTAAAGGCAGCACACGGGTCTTTCGCCACTTCACAGTATTTTTTCTCCACAGCCCTTTTTATTTCGTCTTGTGTCATTTCACTTAATAATTTGTTACCCATTCTTAGCGAACCTCCTATTCAAATATCTTGCATTTTTCCTCTCTTGCTATTTTGTCATCCACTTTGCCCTCTTTAGAAGCGTGCCACTGCGTTCCATCTGTTCAATCAGAATTTCCTGAATTAAATCGAATGCCTTTAGGAGCTTTGGATTGGTTAAACGATAATAAACCACGTTTCCCTCTTTACGCGTGATAAGCATTTGACGTTGCTTCATCATCGTCAAATGCTGGGAAAGATTTCCGACGGTTACACCTAACTTCCCAGCGAGTTTCCCAACATTGCACTCACCAGCCCGCAAAACATTGATCAGTTCGAGCCTCTTGGGATGTGAGAATACTTTACACATCTCCGCATGAATATCATAGAGTTCAGATTCATAACTTTTTGAATTTATTTTTTTCACAATAAACCCTCAAGTTTTCAAATATTATAGTATTATAGATATATCTATATCTCTATCTCTATAATTCTATCTGTTTCATGTCAAGACATTTCTCAGCTAGACCTTGCCCAAGTCAACGCTTATTCGAGTTTGGGTGGTTTATTTTATTTCTAGCTCAATCTCACTCGTCCCGCCCTTGCTGTCCGGGCTTACAAGGCCGGTGATCTGTCACTGGCCGGTCTCGCGCTTCCGGTCGGGTTTCACCTCACCGTACCACTTCATTTTGAGACCTTCGGGGAAGAGCTTTTTCAGGGCTTCGCTTGCTTCGTTGGGACGTTTCCTCAGGGTGTCTGCAAGCCTCTTGAACTTCTCCTTCATGGCGGCAGGAGTGACGAAGATTTTTTCCTTCTGCAGGGCCTTCGTCTGCTTGATCTGGTACTTGAGCCAGCGCTGGCGTTT
>CAZTCA010000073.1:0-8197 GCA_964612405.1 uncultured Pseudomonadota bacterium | reverse complement strand
CAAAAAGAAATAGCCAAGCAGTTTCCTAGCGGTTTTTGATGTCAGTCTTATCATGGGCATCCCTTCATTTACACCGATAAGTGTAACATATTACACCTGTGTTGGTCAACGAACTTTTGTCAGGTTCTACTATTGTGCCTTAAGGAGCGTGGTTCTAATGAAAAATGAGACACCAGGGGTCAGACCCCTGGTGTCTCATTTTATGCAAGTTTTGCGACGTATCTCGCAATAGCAGGTGCCGCTGTAAGTGCAGGCGACTCTATGCCGAGCAGGTGGATGACTTCTCCTTCTCTGAAAATTGTGAAGTCGCCGATTGGATGGCCGTCTTTGTAGAGTTTGGGCCTGTTTCCCGCATAAGCAGGTTCCAGATCTTCGACCTTCACCCCCTTGACAAAACATGAAAGGGCTTCGACAAATTTTTCCGGCGGCGTCACTATCTTGTAATCATCTTTTTTATCTTTTGCGCACTCAACCTGCGACGGGCCGATCAATAGCTCGCCTGCGATATTTCTGTGTGTGTGAATCCCCATACTTGAAACGAGCCGCTCATCGCCTTTCGACAGGAATCTATGCGGGACCGGATAGATCATCGTCTTGATCCGGCCTTTATGCCAAGAATAATACTCCCCCTTGAAGGGGATGATTTCATATTTGAGACGCTGGGGGGCTGACCCCTGGTGTCTCATTTCATATATATCGTCCGCCCAGAGGCCGGCGGAGTTGATCAGGAGGTCATATTCAATCGGGCCGCGATCGGTCTCAACCTTTTTTCCGGTCGCGTCAATCCCCGTCACAGCGCACGGATAGATTACATTCACTTTATTATTGTGAGAGAGAGCCACTTCCAGCGCGCGGATATATTCAGCGGCGTCCATAATGCCGGATGTGGCGGAATTTATAACCGAGGTGACGTTTTGGATTTCCGGCTCGGCCTTATTGAGGGCCGAAACACTTGAACGCTTAAATTGCTCAACTCCACACGCGGCCGCATTCTTCAAAACCTCCTCGAGCGCCTTATCATCTTCTTCTCCACACGCAATCACCCACTTGCCGCATTTATTAAACGGCACCTTGAGCCGCGTGAGAAGAGAATAGGTGAGGGCGTTTCCCTCAACGCACAGTTTTGCTTTCAGCGAATCCGGCGGATATGCAAAACCCGCATGAATCACTTCGCTGTTCCGCGTGCTTGTGTGATGCCCTAAGAATTTTTCTTTCTCGAGAAGGAAGATATCGTGTTTTGTGTTCTCTGAGAGATGGAGTGCAATGTTCAACCCGATCACCCCGCCGCCGATTATCGCAATTTGCATGCAGGATCAATCCAACATAGATGGCAAAAAGTCAATAATTCTAAAGTGAAAGACTTACTTGACGCGAGTCGGATAATAATATAGCATTTCAACATGGCTATAGACATTCCCCCAATTTCCGGATTTTTTGCAAAGATTATCAAAGATTCTCTGGAAGCAACTAATTCACTTCGTTTTGTAGATGAGAACGGAAACGGCTTGATAGACAAGGGTGAATTACTCGGCAAGAGGGGAGTTCCTGTTCGGGGCGATCTGAGAGAATATTACATTGCGCTCAATCGCATGTCTGAACAAAAACCGACACGCATTTTAACGTTTGGAAAGTTCGGCGACAAATTATATGAAGGTGCCGAGCGACTTCTTGAGCTGACACATGATTCTAATTTGATGGAGAATGATAAACTGGCGGTCGTGATTGATCAGATTGGCAACACAAATCCCATGAGCCATCTTCCGGGTTATCACGTCATCATGGTTGCGCTCAGACATGGAGGTATCAGAATTTCACAAGAGAAGGCGGCAACTACCGAAGAGGCCATCAGTCTTGCAATGAAAAATTTGAAGAAAAAAGCAGTGCTGGTTAAGGCAAAACTGACATTCTTTGGAGACGACTCTAATTTTATAACAAGTGACAAAGTTGCCATGCACCGTATCTTGAAAAGCCCCGCCGTGAATGCGTATGACAACATTTCAGTCTTTGCTAACTATGCCCACTCTCCAATTGCCGAACACATAGTGACGGTGGTTGCTGTGAAGGGGATGGATATCAAAGTTTACACGTCGGTCAATGCTGACCTGAGGTATGCGGTCAACAATGCTATGGAAGATGTAGAAAAAAGGGCCTATGACATTTTCAAGGCTGAAGGCGCGCAAAAAAGAGAAGCCGAAGTGGATCAGATAATAGAGCAGGAAGAAGGAATTCAGAAGGCGTCTAGTAGGACTCAAGAGTAATAGAAACATCCGGCTTATATCAAATCCGCCTGTAAACTAATAATAGCCAATCAAAAATCACACCCAATTTATAGTATACGTAATATATTATAAGACCTTATAATCATTAAATAATCTTGATTTTTATATGTATAATGTGTTCTAATAGAACACGAAAAATATAAAAATGAGTGGACTTTCCCCTCCAATCAACCGATAATATATACAGGAGATACGAGATGACTAATATTTTTACATATCTTAGTTTCAGAGCCTTCTTGAAGGATGCCTTTGAATATCTCAAGGCCAACAGGCGTGGATTTTCGCACCGCAGTTTTGCAAAGACCGCCGGCTTCTCATCAAGCAATTACATTATGCTGGTCATTCAGGGGAAGAGGAATCTTTCAAGTGACGGCATTCAAAAGATCGCAAAGGCCCTGAAGCTCAAAAAAGGGGAGACGGAATTTTTTGAAAATCTGGTCAGGTTTGATCAGGCCACAAGTGATACGGAAAAGAATTTTTATTATTCAAAGATCGCCGCAAACAAAAAATATGCAGAAGCCAGAACATTGGAAAAGGGTGAGTATGAATATTATTCCAAGTGGTATGTCCCGGCGATCAGAGAAATGATACTTCTCAAAAACTTCAAAGAAGATCCGGAATGGATTGCCTCAACGCTCACTCCGCAGATAACACCCAAAGAGGCAGAGGCCGCCCTGAAACTTTTGTTCGATCTCAACATGATCTCAAAATCCGGAAACGGAAGGGTGGAGCAGGTGAGCAAGCATATCTTCAGCGGTGACGAGGTGGCTTCTCTTGCAATTGCAAACTATCACAGAGAGATGATTGCCAAAGCGGCTTCATCTATTGAAGCAGTCGATCCCGGCCTGCGCGAGATCGGAGCTATCACATTTGCAGTCTCCAAAGAAAAGCTGGCCGAGGCAAAGAAGATGATTCGCGAGTTTCGTTCAAGGCTTTCCGGATTTCTTGCGGAAGAGGAGAGCGGAGACGCCGTATATCAGTTCAATTTTCAGTTGTTTAACACGACAAAGATCGATGAGGAAAAAAATGATAAATAAGAAAAACATTCTTTTATTGATATTGGCACTTCTTGTCTGCTCATGCGGAGTTACCGAATCCGGCAATCCGTGCCGTGATGTGAATTGTACCGGGCTGGAGAGTCCGGACGCTCAGGAAGATAATGCATATACAAACAATCTTTATGGCGTGAGGGTGAGTTATCCGGACGGTTGGACCGTCGATGAAAACAGTAATGGTGACGGCGCCCAGTTCACAAGCGGAGGCACGGAGGCATCTGCAACCGGCGGCGACGACGGCGGAGACGGTCTGGGCCAGAGTATAAGTACTATGTATGTTACAATGGAATTCAGCCTGCTTGATTCAACTCCGGCTAGCTTGATTTCTTATCTTGAAAGCGAATATCCCGAAAGGACATTTGACGAATATGAGACCGATACACTTTCAGGTTATGAATATGATGATCCGGAAATCGGAGAGTATTTTGGTGATGTGAAGGAATATTATTTCCTGAACGGAGACGTTCTGATCCAGATTACAACAGAACTGGTTTCGGGGGACCAGTCTGACATTGATGAATTGTTAAATGGAATTTCGTTTGAATAAGAAAAGGGGCCTGGGGGATAGAAATGGAGTCTTTATGAAGAAGACAATAGTAGCAGTAATGATATTGGCAATGTCGCTGATGTCAAGTTGTGGAGGAGGCATTATTAATGGCCTTCCGGATGATTTTCCCCGCTTGCCGGACCCGAGCAAATCGATCGGGCTGGAGAATTTCAAATCGTGTGATGATATGGATGCGTATTTAAAAGACGCGATGGTCATGAATATGGATACGGCCCTGAATAACACGCTGGAAAACGCCTGCAAATATACTCCTGATTATTACAATGATGGCGGCGGCGCAGTCATGCCTGCCTCTGAAACAGGCGGAAGTTCTTTCACCGATACAAATGTTCAGGAGGAAGGTGTTGATGAAGGGGATATTATTAAAACGGACGGAGAATATGCATATATATTGAGCGGCGAAAAATTCAGAATCGTTCGCGTGTGGCCCGTTGAGTCATTTGAAAGCATGAACGAGCTGACAATTGAGGGGACGCCCGATTCATTATATCTTTTCGGCTATAAAGTTGCGGTAATATCTACATTGAATAGCAGGACAAAGGTCACAATCATCAGCGTGAGAGATTCTGAGAACGCAAAGGTTCTTCGTGAATCATATTATAAGGGATATGTCGTTTCATCGCGCAGAATTGAAGACAAGGTTTATCTTGTGACAAATGCCTGGCTCAGTATTCCATCTATTGAGACATCGGTGGATTATGATCTGTTGCCGGATTGCAACAACGAAGGGACTCCAAAGGGCGCGCCTTCGAAGAAGATGATCGATGCGATAAAGGCAAAACGCGCCGCAGGTCTTGCAACCATTGAAAATTGGCACCTGAATGAGGTGATGTCGCAGACCCACAAGCTGGAAGGTGTGAAAACAGAGAATGTGTTGTCCTGTTCGGATATAAAAAAGCATGGCTGGTCCCATGGTGCGGAGTTGACGGGCCTTGTGACAATCAACATGCGTAATCACAATGAAAAAGACTCCAGCTCATATGTGTTGGGCGGCTCAAACACCGTGTATGCATCTACAAAATCGATTTTTCTGGCCTCTTATGAATATGCGAATAAAGAGACAGTGATACACAGGTTTGAGATTGAGGATGGAAACAAGGCACCGCAATATTTTGGAAGCGGCAAGATTCAGGGAGCACTTCTGAATCAGTTTTCAATGAGTGAATATGACGGATATCTGCGTGTGGCGACCTCGGTTGATAATTCACACGAGATGGTGGTGCTTGATATACAAAATGCAAATCTCCCGATGGTGGGGAAAGTTGACGGAATCGGCAAAAACGAAGCGCTTTATTCCGTGCGGTTTATCGGTGACAGGGGATACGCAGTCACGTTCAAGAAGATTGACCCTCTATTTGTGATCGATCTCTCTGATCCCGAGAATCCGAGGGTTGCCGGAGAACTGAAGGTCCCGGGATTTTCGACATATCTGCATCCGCTGGATGAGAATCACATCATCGGGCTCGGCAAAGACGGCGATGATATGGGAAGTTTTGCATGGTTTCAGGGTGTGAAGCTTTCAATATTTGATGTTTCCGACAGCGAAAATCCAATTGAGGATTTCAGTCACGTGATCGGTTCAAGAGGGACAATGTCTCCGGCCCTCTATGATCACCATGCGTTCACGTTTGATAGAAGTCAGAACATGCTGGCACTTCCGCTGACGCTCTGCACCGGCACGTCGGGCGGCAGTCAGCTTGGCACGTTCGAATATAGCGGTGTGCAGGTTCTGACTCTGGATCCGGAGAACGGTGTGGATCTTGTGAGTGAGATAAAGGGCGATCAGGTGTCTGATTATGATAGTTGTAACGGGTGGCAGTATTCAGGCGACACTCTCAGAACAGTCATTATGAATGACTCCGGATCGACATTTGTGCTGGTCCTCGCAACCGACGGTCTCACAATCAACTCAATTGAAGGGGAGAATCTTGGTGAGGTTTCTTGGGAGACCCCAAAAGAGAGCGGTTGGTGTGGTACTACGTGGTAGATAAGATATATTAGGCTGATTGACCATGCCTATTATTTATAAACCACTTTGCAGGTTAGAATGTAGATATTGAGCAGAAGGGTGATGCTATTTGCGAGGATAATGGGCCTTGAATCTATCATCACCCCATATACCAGCCAGAGGATGACCCCGCCTGTAAAAATCAGATACATTGCGAGCGACAGATCTTTCGTGTGTTTTGTCTTATAGACCTTTATCGCCTGCGGCAAAAATGAGACGCTTGTCAATACTGCGGCGGCATAACCAAATATAGATACGTTCATGAAGTGCTCCTTTGGTGAGTTGTCTTGATATCATAGATAGGACCGCCGGCTCAAGGGCAATAAAAAGTGATTGATTCTTGCGGGTTAAGCTAGTAGTTCTCTCTTTATGTCTACAAGATCATCGGCACGGCAGAGGGCCAAAGAATACGGTGTTGATACAACTCTGCTTGAGGCCAGTTTGGAAAAGACCCCAACCGAAAGGGCGCGTGATTTAGAAGAGACGCTTGAGTTTGCCGAAAAACTCCGCGAGGCAGGGCGGAAATATTATGCAGACAAAAGAAGGCTTGAAGGGAAAAAGTAGTTGATAATTGGGCGGTTTTTCTATAGTGAGTGCCGGCGCTTGGAATTTGGTTATTGGGGTTTGTTTGGGATTTGGTATTTGATATTTAGAGTTTACTCAGCCAGAGGCTGAGTCTATGGTGGCCATAGTGTAGCGGCAACACAAGAGACTGTGGCTCTTTTATTGTGGGTTCAACTCCCACTGGCCACCCCAAGTGACAACTGGTAGAACCCTCGCTAGAATTCAAGTCTGGCGGGGGTTTCCAGTCTTTAGGTATCTCTGATGCGCATCCCTCTTAAATTCTCGGCGATGTCATTGCGAGGAGTCCCGCCGTTGGCGGGACGACGCGGCAATCCAGCTTATCATATATTTCGTCTTAGGCGGTTCAACCCCCTTTGAAGGCTAAACCCGATCAGTCTCGAACCTTTTGTAGCGGTGTAGCATTAAAGTGAAATTGAGTTGTTTTGAAACGGAGTGAATTTACAGTGTATCCATGCCATCACAATAAGTTGGTAGGCTGGGTGGCGGTTCTTTTGTTCGTCCGATGAGATAATCGTATTGATCTTCTCTTATATATCCGTACTTTTTTAGAAACTCGACTTTCTGTCTGAGGATAGCGCTTTTACCAACACCTTCTCTAACACGCTCTATTTGATCAAAAATCCATCCAGTTGTCTCGCTGATATCTTCGTCTGCGCTACTCATAGCATAAGAACTGACAAAACCAAGATCAGCATTATCGACTATTTCGTCGATACAACATTTTAATTTGCCAAACCAAAAATCTTGTCCCTTCCATTCTTTATCTCCATCGGATCCATTCTGTATAGCTGTCCATTCTTGGAGAATGTCTTTTCCTTGAGATTCCAAGTTTGCGGTATGTAAGTGAGCTACCTCATGAAAACCTATTCCAGCACACATTCTACTGCCAATGTGTGTCATGCCAAGTGATGGAAATGCAAAGTGAGTAAATATAGCTGGAGCCATATCGATATAAAGGAGAGAAGATCGCAATGGTGCTGGCATAGCATCAGTAAACATTTGTACAGATTTAGCTATACGCGGATCTCCAATATCCGCGTTAACTATCGTTATAGAGCCGTCACTTTTTCTCGTATCATACTGTTTGAGTTGTTCTGTGTATTTATTATCTGGATTAAAGAAACGGCATTTAACATCAGTGCCCTGATCAAAGCGGGTTAAGTTGGCCTCCAAATAATTGCTAGAACAAATGGTGAACCCATCTTCTTGAAATTGTAGAAAATCAACACGCTTATCACTACTGACAAGACCAATGACACCATCATGTGAATGACTCTCAATGATGTGTGTATAGTCAACGCCAGTTTCTTTTTTGAAGTAGGCCTGTAAATCTGGGGATAAAGCGGTAGCGTTATTGAAAGTGACCATCACACATATTATCGGCAGAACATATACCCAAAGTTGCTACAACTAACAAATTGATATTATACGATAATTATCACCTAAAGCACCCCAACGGACAACTGGTAGAACCTGACAGGAAATGACGTCAGGACGCCGGTTAGAAGTAGAAATATGGTTTTCGTCCGCTACTGATGGGCACAAGCGGGCGGCATACCTTTGCGGTGGCCGCCCGAGGCGTTTTGGAAAGCAATGAGGTGTTAAAGAGAAAAGTTTCGACATTCTTCTTGCAAAAACGAAAAAGGGGTCTTGCGTTTAGCGTTTTGAATCTCCGCGTCAATTTCTGCGTCCAAGCGCTCCA